>CALDHJ010000134.1 GCA_937941555.1 uncultured Granulosicoccaceae bacterium
ATCATGTCGTCTCGTTAGGCAAGCAATTTGGCGCGTTGATAGTGTTCGGCAAAAAACCGTTCGAGTTCATCGACCAAGCCACGTTGACTCGTGTTCGATATGGCATCGCGATTGAGCAATTCGTCACTCGCTCGCTCCACCAGCGCATCCGTGTCGAGCATGTGGTACACCCGTGACAGTCGAGAGAGCGCCGCAGTCACCGTTTCTTCGTCAGGACGCTCTTCAAAAGCCGGCTGGGCAAGCACCCCCGCAGAGACTCCAGCGGCACGCTCGCCGACTTCTGCATCGCCGGGACGCCGATTGCGGTCGATCAGAAACTCCGCGAAGGCGAGCAGCGTTTCGCGTTGTTCGCCGCCCAACAGGTCGAACATCTGCACCAAGCGTGTCGCGTCGTCCTGCTGTGTCATTCGCCCCTCACTGTAAACACTCCCGAGCTGCCTCTGCAAAAGCGAATTCCCGGCCAGCTGTCGCACCGGCCCATCGACTGTGTCGATCACCGCAGCATGGCGCATAATACCCGGCTTTCACTGCCACGGGCCGCCCACCATGCGCGTCAGCCAATTTCCCCTCTCGACTCTGCGCGAAACACCGAGCGATGCCGAGGTCATCTCCCACCAGCTGATGTTGCGTGCGGGCCTGATCAAGCAGCTCGCCTCGGGCCTCTACAGCTGGATGCCGCTGGGCCTGAAAGTACTGCGCAAAGTCGAGCAGGTGGTGCGCGAGGAAATGGACGCCACTGGCGCGCTCGAGCTCCTGATGCCCGCCGTGCAGCCTGCCGAGCTCTGGCAGGAGTCCGGCCGCTGGGAGAAGTACGGCCCCGAGCTGCTGCGCCTGAACGACCGCCACCAGCGCGATTTCTGCTTCGGACCGACCCACGAGGAAGTGATCACCGACATCGCGCGCAACGAGCTGCGCAGCTACAAACAGCTGCCGATCAACTACTACCAGATCCAGACCAAGTTCCGCGATGAGATCCGGCCGCGCTTCGGCGTGATGCGCGCCCGCGAGTTCATCATGAAGGATGCCTACTCCTTCAGCGTCGACGAGGCCGGTCTGCAGGCCACCTTCGACGCCATGCACCAGGCCTACTGCAACGTCTTCGACCGCCTTGGGCTGCAATACCGCCCGGTCGATGCCGACGGCGGCTCGATCGGTGGCAGCAAATCCACCGAATTCCACGTCCTCGCCGATTCCGGTGAAGACGCAATCGCCTGGTGTCCGCAGTCGAACTACGCGGCCAACGTCGAGATGGCCGAGGCGCTCCCGCCGGCAGCAGCCCGCGCGGCGCCGGGCGAGGACATGCGCACCGTTGACACGCCGAATACCAAGACCATTGCGGCGCTGGTTGAAAAGCACGGGCTCGACATCACCAAGACCGTCAAGACCCTGATCGTCGAGGCCGAAGACTCCGTCGAGGGCGGTTTGATTGCCTTGATGGTACGCGGCGACCACGAGCTCAACGCAATCAAGGCCGAGAAGCTCGAGGGCGTGGCCGAACCCCTGACCATGGCGGCCGACGAGCGCGTGCGCAGCGCTGTGGGAGCAGGCTTCGGGTCACTCGGCCCGGTCGGCTTGCCGATGCCGATCATCATCGACCACACGGTCGCTGCGATGAGCGATTTCGGTGCGGGTGCCAATGTCGACGACAAACACCATTTCGGCATCAACTGGGAGCGCGACCTGCCCCTGCCGGCGGTTGCGGACATCCGCAACGTACTCCCGGGCGACCCGAGCCCGGACGGCCAGGGTTCGCTCGAGATCGTGCGCGGTATCGAAGTCGGCCACATCTTCCAACTCGGCACCCTCTACAGCGAGGCGCTCGGGTGCAACGTGCTCGATGAGAACGGCAGGAACAGCGTGTTGCACATGGGCTGCTACGGCATCGGTGTGTCGCGCGTGGTGGCAGCCGCGATCGAACAGAACAACGACGATCGAGGCATCATCTGGACCGAGTCATTGGCGCCCTTTCAGGTCGCGCTGTGCCCGATCAACATGCACAAGTCAGAGCGCCTGCGCAGCGAAGCCGAGGCGCTCCACGAACGACTTCAGGCGGCGGGCTTCAGTGTGTTGTTCGATGACCGCAATGTGCGCCCCGGCGCCATGTTCTCCGACATGGAACTGATCGGAATTCCGCACCGCGTCGTCATCAGCGACCGTGGTTTGGATGATGGAACATTCGAATACAAGTCGCGCACGGGCAGCGAGGCTGAACACCATCCGCTCGCGGATCTGGAAAGTGTGCTGCGGGGCTGAGCCCCGCCAGCCTCGGATCAGTGCAGCGTGTGCTCGCCGTTGAGCATGCGCTGAATCAACGCGATGCCCTCTGCCGAATGCAGGAAGGTCAGGGGTGCCTGGCGCATGTCGGCCGCCGCCTGTTGGAGGATGATCGCCTGGCGCTTGGTCAGCGGCGTTGGCGGGCCGGGCTCAACTTCGACACCACTCGACACGCACACCGGTGCACGCACGCTGGGCGCACTGGCGACGTTGAGGTGACCTTGGGCATCAACGACCCAGTAAAAATGCGTTACATCAAACACTGTTGCAGTCTTCATCGTCAGGGGATAGAACCAACGCACCGAACATTTTTTATACGCAAGCGTATGAATGTGTGACGCGCCACCC
>CALDHJ010000135.1 GCA_937941555.1 uncultured Granulosicoccaceae bacterium
AGTGACTCCACGACAGCATCACACGCCGCCGCATCAAAGCCGGGTGACAACGCGTTGAGGTAGCCGTGTTGGCGAGTTGACTGTGTGACTCGGACGCCGGGATGCTGCTGTACCGCTTGCGCAAAGGCCGCAACATCAAAATGCGGTTCGCTCGCTGGCACGACAAGGTGCACCGGAAACGGCGGCGGGATTGCAACGTGGTGCCGCACTTGCGATGCGTAAAAGCACAAGGCGCCGCGGACGCGTGACGGCGGTATCGGTTGTGTCAGCTGCCACGCGGCCGCGCCGCCGACGCTGAACGCGAGCAGCGAGACGTTCGCATTGAGCGACTGAATCCTGCGTGAGAGTATCGCCGCATAGTCATCAACGCCGACCCGTTGACTGAAGTCGGCGTAGGCGTCTTCTTCTGATGTGAATCCCGGGTCGTGTCCGCCATAAGGGTCAACGATCTCCGTGACCCCGGGCACGCGGGCGGCGAGCGCTTCAAGCGCCGTTGTGCGCCCGAAGATGTCCGTGACCACCACGCGGTGGCACGGCGCGGGCGTCACGCCGCTTGCCGGATCGCGTCTGCGCGCTGATAGCCCTCCCGAGCACTGGCTCGATCGACCAGCGCGGTCAGGCTGGCCGGTTGCGGCACGCTGCACGCGCGCGACAGCCATTGCGCACAGTGCACGGTGACAACGTCGGCGACGGTAAAGGTGTCACCGGTGAGCCACGGCCCGTCCCCCATGCGGGCATCGAATGCCGCGTAGGCGCGCGTGACGTCCCACTGCACACCGCTGCGCACGGCGTCCTTGTTGCGGTGTTCTTCGGGGAACACGAAGCTGTGTTTGGCGAGCGTCCAGGCCGAACCGTCGAAGTCATCGAGCGCAAAGTGCAGAAAGCTGTCCTGCTGTGCCCGCGCAACACTGCCGGCCGGGTGCGTGAGCGCGCCGTGGCGGTCAGCGAGAAACTGGCAGATGGCAACCGAATCGATCACGGTCTCGCCGTCTACGCGCAACGCCGGCGCCTTGCCGCTCGGGTTGGCGGCCCGCATCCCGTCGCTTTGTGGATGCGCCGGCTCGAGCGAATAGGGCTGACCCAGTTCTTCGAGCGCCCAGAGGACGCGAAAACTGCGGTTTTTCGGGTTGCCGATCAGGGTGTACACGGCTGAACTCCTCGGGATCAGGGGCTGAGCGGCGCATGGTAACGGAGATCGCCATCCGGCTCCGCCTCAAGCCCCTGCCGCGATCCGCCGATACCCCACAGATGAACCGATTTCTGCTGATCTTCGCCCTGCTCCTGAGCCTGCCTGCGAGCGCCGTCGAGCTTTTTGGCGTGCCACTCGTCTCGGCCGACAAAGGGAGTCTTGGCTTCGCCGTGCAACGCGCCGGCGCGAGCCTGCAGAAGACCGAGCGCAATCAGGTGTTCGAGGTGTTCGACAGCAGCGAGATTCTCGACACGAGCTACCGCCTCTACCTCGGGTTCGATGTGCAAACCGGCCGATTCGGCTTTGCCGAGTACTACATTCGCCGCCTCGCCCACGACACCATGCTCGAACGGCTAAAAGACAAATACGGCGAGCCGGCGGTCACACCCGGCGAATTCCTCACCGACCAACGATACCAATGGCAGATAGACGGCATCGACGTCAGCCTGCACAAGGCGCGCGGGTGCTTGTGTTCACGGCTGCTCTACAGCGAGCCGACGGTGCACGAGGCGGTCAGGCAGCAACACGCCCAAGTGCAGAAGCAGCGCGCAGACGAAGCCGTCGAATCGTTCCGCAAGGCGTTCTGACCACCCGCGTCTGCGCGATACCGTTCAGGCCCCGAAGACGGTCACCACCACCTCGCGCACATGCGGGCGATGGCGGTGCTCCCAGAGGTAGATCCCCTGCCAGGTACCGAGCAGCAGCCGACCGTTTCCGACCGGCACGCTGAGGCTGGTCTGCGTCAGCGCACTGCGCGTGTGGGCCGGCATGTCGTCGGGGCCCTCGGAGACGTGGATGTTGGCCGGGTCACCGTCGGGTGCCAGGCGCGCAAACGCGGTTTCGAGGTCACGTTGTACGTCCGGGTCAGCGTTCTCGTTGATCAACAGCGACGCGCTGGTGTGGCGGATGAACACGCCGCACAGACCGGTCGCGACCGTGCTGCGCCCGACTTCCTCCTGCACCAGATCGCTGATCTCGGTCAGTCCCCGTCCGGGGGTTTCGATGCGCAAACGGGCCTGGTGCATGGCAGCAACTCTCCTGAAAACCCCGACACCATGCCGCGCCTTGCCTGCCGCATCAAGACCAGGCGCATTGCAAAGTCTGAAAATGCCCCCATATTCAACGGGGTACGCGTGCACTGCCGCACGCCCCGTTGACTTGGAGACATGCATGGGACTCGAAGGTTTTTCCAGCTTCACGTTGGTATTGTTCGCGCTGGCCGCCGCGGTTGTCTGGGCAGCCTACCAAATCGTGCCGCAGGGCCAGGAGCAAACAGTGGAGCGGCTCGGGCGCTACATCCGCACCCTGACACCAGGCTTGCATTTCATCATCCCCTTCGTCGACCGCGTCTCTAACAAGGTCAGCATGATGGAGACCGTTCGCGACGTGCCGTCCCAGGAGATCATTACGCGCGACAACGCCATGGTCAAAGTCGACGGCGTGGTGTACTACCAGGTTCTGGATGCCGCGCGGGCGTCGTATGAAGTGACCAACCGCGAAGGCGCCATCATCAACCTCACAACAACCAACATTCGAACCGTCATGGGCAGCATGGACCTCGATGACCTGCTCTCCAATCGAAATGTCATCAACGAGCGCCTGTTGCGCGTCGTCGACGAGGCGACCCAGCCCTGGGGCGTGAAGGTCACGCGAATCGAGATCAAGGACATCGAGCCACCACGCGATCTGATCGATTCCATGGCGCGCCAGATGAAGGCTGAGCGCGAAAAGCGCGCGTCCATCCTCGAGGCCCAAGGTGAGCGCGAGTCATCGATCCTGCGGGCCGAAGGTGAAAAACAGGCCGCCATACTCAAAGCCGAGGGCGAGCGCGAGGCGGCGTTTCGCGAAGCCGAGGCGCGTGAGCGGGCGGCAGAAGCCGAAGCGCGCGCAACCGAGGTGGTCTCGGCTGCGGTCGCCGAAGGAGACGTGCAGGCGCTCAACTACTTTGTTGCACAGAACTACATCAGTGCCCTCAAGGACATCGCCGGCGCCGACCAGCAACGCACCGTCTTCATGCCACTCGAAGCGAGCAGCCTGATCGGCGCTATCGGCGGCATTGCGGAACTGGCGAAGCCCGCCGTGAGCGGCGGTGCGTCCACGCCGAAAGTCGGTTCCTGATCGTGGACGTGATCAGCACCGTGCAGTCGCTGGAACCCTGGCACTGGCTCGTGATCGGCATCGCATTGCTCGTGATCGAGCTCGGTGTCACCGGCACGGTATTTCTGCTCTGGTTGTCGGCCGCCGCCATCGTCACGGGCGTCGCGCTCATGACAATGCCGGACCTCAGTTGGCAGGTGCAGCTGATGGTGTTTTCAGTGTCAGCCGTGCTGGCGCTGCTCGCGACCCGGTCCTGGCTGCGTCTCAGCCCGATCCAGAGCGACCGCCCGGCCTTGAACCGCCGTGGCAGCGCCTACGTCGGCCGCCGCTTCACCCTGCAACGTCCGATCGAGAGTGGCTCGGGCGAGCTCACCATCGACGACACGCTCTGGCGCATCAGCGGCCCGGATCTGCCCGCCGGCAGCGAAGTGGAAGTCTTGGCGGTGGAAGGCACCCGCCTGCGAGTCGACACGGTCAGCGCAGGGTAAGGCGACGCGCCAACTACTGGCCAGCACCCTGCTGGCGAATGGCCGCGCCGAGGTCGGCGTCGCGGCTCAACACCGCGAGGCGGTGGCGAACGGAATCGACCAATCGGTCGGTGTCGATCGCGTCGAGCATGGCGTCACCGTCTTCGCGGATGGCGTCGTCGACGGCATTGAGTGCCAGGGTTGCAGCACGTAGTCTGTCGCGGGCGTTGATCAAGGTCTGTTTGATCAGGCACTCGAGTTGGATGCGGTCGATCGACACATCGCCGGGGTCGCGGTTCATCGAGTCGGGCAAGCTCCGGATCGCCACCCGCACACGCTCGCCAACGCGCTCGAACTCGACCCGCAGCAGCGCGATCCGGTCGCGCAGCGGCTCGGGTTCGTCTGCTTCGGCATCGAACAGCGCCTTGAACTGATCCAGACAGGCCAGGCATTCGTTGATGCCGTCATCGAGGGTGTCGGTGTGGGCCGTGACCATCTCGGCCATGCCGGCGATGTCGCCAGCGGCGTCACACAGCCCCTTGCCGGAAGTCGACACGTTGGCCGCGCTGAGCATCGCGTTCCACGCGATCAACCGGGTCTGAAACGCCGAGGCGAGGATGGTGTCGAGGCTCACGAGCTCCGGCGCGATGCGGTCCGCCAGGGCACTTACCAGTTCGTTCAATCGCACAGCCGACACAACCCATCAACGCGGTAACGGCACCGCAATCACAGGTATCGACGTACTACTCCCGGAGCTTTAGCGGCTCGCCGGTGGTCAGCGCCGCCGGGCGCGGAAGAAAGCCTGCATCAGGCCCCGCGCCGCCTCGGCCCCAACCCCGGCGACCACCGCCACACTGTGGTTGTGCTGGTTGTCCTGCAGCAGCGAAAACGCACTCTCGATAGCGCCGGTGCGGGGTTCGGGCGTGCCGTAGACGAGCGTGTGCACGCGCGCTTGCACAATCGCCCCGACGCACATGGTGCAGGGCTCCACGGTCACGTACAGCACCGACCCGGGCAATCGGTAGTTGCCGACCGTACGCGCCGCGTCGCGCAGCGCCACCACCTCGGCGTGAGCCGTGGGGTCGCAAGTGGCGATCGGCCTGTTGCTGCCACGACCGATCACCTCACCGTCGCGCACGACCACCGCCCCGACCGGCACTTCGCCTTCGACCGCTGCCGCGCGCGCAAGCTCGAGCGCGTGCTGCATGAACTCATTGTGGGTAGCAGTGTCAGACATGGCGCGGCCCGGGAAACCCGTGATGGTAGCAACCACGGCTGTGTTCACCTCTATCCAACAGGACAAACCCCATGCTCTCGCGCCGCCAACTGCTCGCCCTGATCCCGCTGGCCGCAGCCACCACCCTGCCCCGGCTCACCCACGCCACCCCGGACACCCTGGACGTGGCCGAGGCCCGCGACGCGGCCCTCGCCGGCGAGATTCTGCTGATCGACATCCGCACACCGGCCGAGTGGGAAGCGTCGGGTATCGCCGACGTCGCCCACCCGCTGTCGATGATCGACCGCGGATTCACCCGCGATTTCGTCGCCCTGCTCGAGGCCAACCCGGGCAAACGGCCGGCGTTCATTTGCGCCCAGGGCGTGCGCAGCGCGCGGCTGATCCGCCTGATGGCGAGCCGCGGTCTCGAAAATACCGTAGACGTGCCCGCGGGCATGCTCGGCACCCCTGACGGATGGATTGCCCGTGGCCTGCCGATCAAGCGCATCACGCCGGAGGGCTGACCCTCAGGCACCCGGTTCGTTGCGGGCCGCCGCCCGCAGCAACGCTCGGTTCAAGCGGTGTTCGCGGTAGACCGTGAACAGCGCCGCCAACACGATGATGCTCGCGCCGAGCCAGGTCTGTTTCGAGGGCAACTGGTCGAACACGATGAAGCCAAGCAACACCGCATACAGCAAGCGTACGTAATCGAGCGAGGCCAGCATCGACGCTTCGCCGTTGCGGTAGGCATCGATGTTCAAGCGCTGGGCGAGAAACGAGATCCCACCCATCGCCAACAACAACGCCCACTGCTCGGGCGTCGGCCAAACCCAGAACCACAACCCGAAGGGCGCCACCGCCGCCCCCACACCGACCGCCTGCCACGCCATCACGGTACGCGTGCTGTCGGTCTTGGTGAGCAGCCGAACCACCACCATGATCAGCCCGACGATTGCCGCCGAGACGAGCGCCGCCAGGGTCCAGAATGACAAGCCGGTCCCGCCGGGCTGGAGCATCACCATCACCCCCGCAAAACCCACGGCAACGGCGCTCCAGCGGTAGACCCCAACGGTCTCACGCAAGATGATCACGGCAAAGATGGTCAGAAAGAAGGCCTTGGCAAAACCGATCGCCGTGGCGTCGGCCAGCGGCAGATTGATCACTGCGCCGAAGCCGAGCAACATCGCGAGCAAGGCGCCACTTACCCGGACCCCGTGCAGCACGGGTCGCTCGGTGCGCAGCAGCGAGATGCCGACCTCGCGAAACGCCGGTGCCAGCAAGACGGTTATGGTGAGCTGACGCACCAGCACGATCTGGACAACCGGAATACCGCTGCCGAGCAGCTTGATGCACACCGCCACCAGCGAAAAGCCGGCCGCCGCCATCATCAGTAACACCGCGCCGCGCAAGTTTGGGGAGAGAGAATCGAGTTTCACACCCAAGTGTAGCAGCGCGCTTTCTCGCCCTGCGGGCAACGACCGACGCCGGAACGGTTGCCGCTGCGGCTAAAGCTTGCCGCCCGCGTGCCGTGACAAGGAATAGGCTCACCCGATTGCGGAACCCGAGATGAAACCTGCCACCTGCCGTACCCTGCTTGCCGCTGTTGCACTGCTGGCAACGTCCTCTGCGCTCGGCGCGAGCTTTCCGCACACCCCGGAGGCCCGCCCGGTGCCGGCAGTGGGCACAACGCAAGCCATGGTGGTCGAACAGTTCGGACAGCCCACCAGCGGTATCGCCAGCCAATTGTTCGGCGCCACCCGCATCGATGTCTGGGACTTCGGCACCTTCCGAGTCTTCATGCGCGACGGCAAAGTGCTCGAGAGCCGCCGCTGGTAGGACACCCGTGAGCCGTCGGGCACATAACCGATGGCGGCGTTTCGGGCGCGGTGACATAAAATTCTAGGGAAAGCGCCCCGGACAAAGACTTGATGCCCCCATTTCTGCCGCTGTTGCGGCTGCTGCTGTTGGTCGCAGGCGTCGCGCTGCCGACGCTCACGAGCGCGGTCGGGACCGACCTGCTTGGCACGAGCGAGGCCGATCCCGCCACCGTGATCGGCCCGCTTGCCACGCCAGAAGATGTCGACGATGCCGTTGCCCGGCTCAGCGACGCCCAGGTGCGCGCCGTGCTGCTGGACCGCATGGACGCGGTGGCCCGCGACGACAACACCGCCGCCGAGGCGGTACGTATGAGCCTTGTTGACCTGACCAACCGCACGGTCGACGGCTTGCAGCGAAACATCAGCACGGCTGTTGTAGAGCTGCCAGCAATGTTTCGCTGGCAAGCCCACGCCTTCAACGTGTTCAGCAGCACCCGCCAATGGCAGGGCATCGCCCGCTTTCTCGGGGTCATTGCCCTCGCTGTGGTGATCGGTCTACTCGCTGAGCGTGTGGTTGCAGCTATCGTGCGCCGATGGCGTTCCACGATTGAGTTCGAAGAGCGCCCGGCAGGCCTTTTTGCCGCCGTTCGCAAGCTGGCCCTGCGCCTCGCCTTCGATCTGATCGCTCTGATCGCGTTCTTCTATATCACCCGGCTGGTCGCGACGAGCCTCGCCATGCCCCAGGACGCCGCCCTGACCCGGCTGTTCATGATCGATTTTGTGGTGCTGCCTCGTTTGGTTGCTGCGGCAGCGCGGTTTGTCCTCGCGCCCAACCACGCCGAGTTCAGACTCATCAATACCGACGATCAAACGGCCGTGCGCATGTCGCGCCACGCCATCACCTGGGTCGTCTTGATCGGCTTTTCCGACTTCGTCTTGCAATTCAATCAGATCAACGGCGTGCCGTTCGATGCCAGCCATGTGGTGTTCTGGTTGAACCTGATGACGTACGCCTACCTCGGCTGGGCCGTCTGGCAGACCCGCAACGCCCTGCCCGCCATGTTACTCGGTCGCGACGGCGACAACACGGCAGCCGAGCGCTGGGTCGCACAACACTACGCAACCTTGGCACTCGCACTTGTGCCGCTGAGTTGGCTGCTGGTTGAAGTACTCAACATTAACCGTCAGTTCCAGTTGGTGCAGGACGGCGGCGTGCTGGTGTTTGTGGCCCTGTTGATGTCCGCACCGCTTTTCGACACGGCCGTACGCGGCACGGTGAAAGCCCTGATCGGCGAATTCTCCGGCGAGGGTAAAATCGCCGAACAGGCGTTCCGCTCAACCCGCCGCAGCATGATCCGCATTGGTCGGGTGCTGCTGTTCGCGCTGTTTCTGATCATCACCGTTCCACTTTTCGAACTGGACATGGATACCATGTCCGGCAGCGGCCTGATCGGCGAATTGATCAACCGCCTGATCGACGTGTTGTTCCACATTGCTGTCGGCTACCTCGTGTGGGAACTGGTCACGCTTGCGTTCAATCGACGCCTCGCTGCCGAGCAAACCGCGTCCACACAATCGGATGAGGACAATTTCGGTGGCGAAGGTGGCGGCGCCGGGGTATCGCGCCTCGCAACAGTTCTGCCACTCGCCCGTTGGACCCTCCAGGCACTGATCATCAGCACCACGGTGCTGATCGCGTTGAGCGAGATGGAAGTCGATATCACCCCACTCCTAGCCGGTGCCGGTGTGGTCGGTCTGGCCGTCGGCTTCGGCGCACAGAAACTCGTTGCCGACGTCGTCTCAGGCATTTTCTTCCTGATCGATGACGCATTTCGCGCGGGCGAATACGTCGACATCGAGGGCACCGTCGGCACGGTCGAGTCGATCTCCCTTCGCTCGATGCAATTGCGCCATCACCGCGGCGCCATCCACACCATCCCCTACGGGGAGATCCCGCGTATCACCAACTATTCGCGCGACTGGGTGATCAT
>CALDHJ010000136.1 GCA_937941555.1 uncultured Granulosicoccaceae bacterium
TGATGATGTTCGGCCCGCACGACAGCGAATCTGCACACGGCGAGCAATCGATGGCGTGGAAGATCAAACGGTTCTCCAACGACGCGCTGCGGCAGAAGTTTGTCGACGCGACAATCCCGCAAGCCGAGAAGCTCGGCCTCACTGTCCCCGACCCCGACCTCGCGTGGAACCCAGACAAGAACGACGGCGAAGGCGGCTACGACTTCGGTGCAATCGACTGGGATGAGTTCTGGCGCGTCGTCAAGGGCGAGGGCATCTGCAACCGCGACCGCATCGCCGCCCGTCGCAAGACGCACAGTGACGGTGCCTGGGTGCGCGAGGCGGCAGCCGCCTTCGCGGCAAAGGAAGCCGCACGCAACGCCGCGTTGCAGGAGGCCTCATGAGCACGCCCGACACACCACTCTGGGAAGTCTTCATCCGCGCACGGCAGGGCCTGCACCACCGCCATGTCGGCTCGGTACACGCCCCGGACACCACGCTTGCCTTACAAGCCGCGCGCGATGTCTACACCCGTCGTGGTGAAGGCGTCTCGATCTGGGTGGTACCCGCCAACGCCATCACCGCCTCCGATCCGCTCGACAAGGACATGCTGTTCGAACCCACGTCCGACAAGATCTACCGCCACCCGACCTTCTACGACATCCCCGATGACGTGGGGCACATGTGATGGCATCCGCGCTCTACAACACCCTCGTCGCCTGGGCCGATGATCAGTTGGTGCTTGGCCACCGCCTGAGCGAGTGGACTGGCAAGGCGCATGTGCTCGAAGAGGAGCTCGCGCTCGCCAACATGGGGCTGGACCTCATCGGCCAGGCGCGCAACCTCTATCAATATGCAGCCGAGGTCGAGAATGGCGGACGCAGCGAAGACGACCTCGCCTACCTCCGCGGCGAGCGCGAGTACCGCAACCTGCTGATGCTCGAGCGCCCCAACACCGACTTCGCGCACACCATGCTGCGCCAGTTCTACTACGCCGCGTTCATGCAGCGCTTCTGGGAGGCGCTCACCGGGTCACGCGACGAACGCCTTGCCGCCATCGCCGCCAAGGCGGTCGTGGAGTTGCAATACCACCGCCGCCACAGCGCCGAGTGGGTCATTCGCCTCGGCGACGGCACCGCGGAATCCGCAGCACGCATGGCGGATGCCGTCGACACACTGCACCGCTACACCGGCGAGATGTTCGACACCAACGCCGACCTGCAAGCGCTGATCGACGATGGCATCGCCACCGACCCGGCCGCACTGCGTGCCGAATGGGAAGCGGATGTGCGAAGCGTCTTCGAGCGCGCGACCATCGCCTGGCCGGATCAAGAGCCCCCGATCCAGCGCGGCGGGCGCAACGGCATCCACACGGAGTTTCTCGGGCTGTTGCTCGCCGAGATGCAATCGCTGCACCGCGCGCACCCCGGCCAGACCTGGTAACGCGCCCGTGTCGTTGGAATCATTCGACCACGCCGCCCGCCAGCGAGACGCTTGGCAGGTTGCGGCCAATGTGCCAGACCCGGAGGTTCCCTGCGTGACGGTGGCCGACCTCGGCATCTTGCGCGACGTCACAGTCGACGCCGACGGCACCGTTATCGCAACCCTGACCCCAACCTACTCGGGCTGCCCGGCCACGGCGATGATCGAGGCGATGGTGGCAAGCGCGCTGCGCGAGGCAGGGTACACCACCGCCCGCGTGGAAACCCGGCTCAGCCCGGCCTGGACCACCGACTGGATCACCGAAGAAGGCCGCGACAAGCTCCGCGATTACGGCATCGCGCCCCCGGTCGCACATTCGCCCGACCCAGACGCCCTCTTCGCCGAACCGCGCGTCGCCTGCCCACGCTGCGAGAGCACCGCTACCGAACAACTTGCCGCCTTCGGCTCCACACCCTGCAAGGCGCAATACCGCTGCACGCAGTGTCACGAGCCGTTCGATTATTTCAAGTGCCACCGGCAGTTCGGCTAGGAGCACCTCTCCGCGATAGCAACGGCAACGCGATCACGAACGCCTTGGATCAAACAGTACAACCCAGACGGAACACAGCATGTCCGGTTTTCACACTCTGACTGTCACCCAGGTTCGCCGCGAGACGCCCGACGCCGTGTGCGTGAGCCTGGCGGTGCCCGACGCGCTCAAGCGAACCTTCGCGTTCCACCCGGGCCAGTACCTGACACTGCGCGCCGAGATCAATGGCGAAGATGTGCGACGGCCCTATTCCATCTGTTCGACGCCGGACGACGCCGAGCTCTCGGTCGGCATCAAGCGCGTGCACGAGGGCACCTTCTCGACCTTTGCCAACACCGAGCTCCAGGTTGGCGACACGCTCGGTGTCATGCAACCCTTCGGGCACTTCGGGTTCCAACCCGACCCCGGCAACGCCAAACACTACGCTCTCTTCGCCGCTGGCTCCGGGATAACACCCGTGTTGTCGATAGCCGCGAGCGTTCTCGAGACTGAACCCGAAAGCCGCGTGTCGCTCTTCTACGGCAACCGCGACACCGCCTCGGTGATGTTTCTCACCACCCTGACCGACCTCAAGAACCAACACCTCGAACGTTTCTCGATTACCTGGCTGCTCTCACGCGAACCGCAAGACGTCGAGCTGCACGCCGGCCGCCTCGACGGCGACAAACTCCAGGCACTGATCGAAAGTGGCTACCTCGACCCGGCCGGCATCAGCGATGCCTACCTCTGCGGCCCCGGTGCCTTTATCACGGGACTTGAAAACACCCTGATCGAACACGGGCTCACCGCAGAACATATCCACCACGAGCGATTCACCACCGACGAGCAGGAACAGGAGATGGCGCAGACCGTGGCGTCCACGCCGCCATCGGGCTGCGAAGTCACGGTCCACCTCGACGGCGCCAGCCGCGTCTTCACACTCGAACAGAACGACGCCAATCTGCTTGACGCCGCTCGGCGCAACGGCATCGAACTGCCGTGGTCATGCAAGGGTGGCATGTGCTGCACCTGCCGTTGCAAACAAGTGACCGGCGACGCCGACATGCGGGTCAACTACTCGCTCGAAGACTGGGAGATTGACGCGGGTTTTGTGCTTGCGTGCCAGCTTGAACCTAAAAGCGATCGACTCGAACTCGACTTCGATGCCAGCTAACCAACCACACATTTACGCCGTAGACGGCCTGCGCCCGGTTATCGACCCGAGCAGCTACATCCACCCGACCGCGGTGATCGTCGGCGATGTCATCATCGGGCCGGAATGCTACATCGGCCCCAACAGCGTGCTGCGCGGCGATTTCGGCCGTATCACCCTCGGCGTTGCTGCCAACTTTCAAGAAACCTGCGTCGCCCACAGCTTCCCGGGCGAAGACGTCACGGTTGACGCCTATGGCCACATCGGCCACGGCGCGATCCTGCACGGCTGCCACATCGGCGAAAACGCCATGATCGGCATGAACGCAGTGATCATGGACCGCGCCCACATTGGCGCCAACTGCATCGTCGGCGCGCTCGCCATGGTCAAAGCCAAGATGGCAATTCCCGACGGCCACCTCGTCGTTGGCAACCCCGCCAAAGTCGTGCGAGCGCTCGAGCCCGGCGAGATCGAGTGGAAACGCAAAGGCACCGAGGTGTATCGGCAGCTCGCGCTGGACGCACCGAACCTGCTTTCCCCCTGCGAACCGCTCGCCTCCGCGGAAGCGGATCGCCCACGCCTTGAGCGCTACCGCATGCCGCTCAAAGGCGGAAAATAGAGACAAGCAACTGAACAATTCAGGAACGGCGCAGTGCGAGGTGCCGACAATATACATATTTCAAGACTTGACTCATTCTCCCCATAAAATAAAT
>CALDHJ010000137.1 GCA_937941555.1 uncultured Granulosicoccaceae bacterium
GTCGGGCAACACCGCGCGCATTTGTACAGGGCGCTGAGCAAGGCGCCGTCCCGCGCCATGCTGTCGAGTACCGGCGTGTGAATTTCCGAGCCCGTGGCACCGATATCGGAAAAGCCCATGTCGTCGACCAGGACGAGCACGATATTGGGTTTCTGCGACGCCATGGGTGCGACTCCGAGCGGGTGACAGACACGGTTTCTAGGAAAATCCGTGGCTTGGAATGGGAATTGCGCGTTGCTCTCAGCATAGACCCCATCAGTCGGTAATTTGACACATGATTCGTCTTGCCCGCCGTGCCCTGACCTTGTCGTCGCTGGCCGTGTTGCTCGTGGCGTGTGACTCGCCGAGCACACAGCTTGCCCTCGACGACCTCGCCTCCGCCGACCCCGACACCCGCTACACCGTCGGTGAACTGATTCAACTCGATGTCGCTGCAAAAAGTACCGACTCGGACGCGACGTTCGGCACCGTGCAGGTCTACCGGTCCGACGACAGCGCTATCACGCTGGCCGACACCCACCTCGGCCAGTTCACGATTCGCGAGCTCAACGCCGACAGCAGCCAGCGCGGCAGCGTGCCGATTGCGACAGGCGGTTGGACACCGGGTCAGTATTTCATTGGCGTGTGCGAGAACCGCGCGGGCACAACCGCATCGGACGATTGCGAGACGCTTGAAGTGGAGGTGTTTGCCTCGGCCACGCTGACCGGCATGGTGCCCGGCGCGTTGTTGATCAACCGCGAGTACATCTCGGCTGACGCCGAGGGCGCGTTTTCAATGTCCATCGGACAGACGCTGAGTTACACCGACGCGGCGACCGACAGTTACAGCGTCGCGGTCTACCTCAGTGAGTCGCTCGAGCGTGACGACAGTGCCGTGCAAGTCGGTTTCAACACGATCGTCAAAGGCGCGACACCCTGGCGTCTCGATCTCAATGCCGCAAGCTGGAAACCGAACGTCGATTTGTACCTGTCGGCCTGTTGGGCCAATGGCGGTCTCGCCAACAACCTGACCGACTGCTACCAGATGGCCTCACCGGTTCGCGTGTTGCGCTGAGGCAGCTTGGCTGCGCGCCGAGAACGCATCGCAAAGCCGCCTCTGCCACCGCGTTGGTGGGGTGGGCTGTTTGTGCGGTTCACTAGTATTCTGTCCGGCCTTGCAATATCGAGAAGTCGGCCATGGCGGTGGCTTGCCAGGCGGGCCGTGCCATCAGCTGGTCTCGCCAGCGGGCGACGCCGGCGGGCAGCTCGATCGGATACCCCATGTGCGTGTAGCGGTGCAGGCCGATACTGCAGCAGAAGTCGGCGATGGAGACGGCCGAGCCGCCCAGCCACTCGCGCTCACGCAGAGCCGTATCTAGCGACGCTAGGCATGCTCGGCATCGCTCGGCGGCGTGCGCAATGGATGTGGTATCGCGATCCGGCTCCGGACACCGGTAAAACCCCCAGAACAGATCGATAAACGCGGGCTGCCAGCTGGCGAGTTCCCAGTCGAGCCAGGCGTTGAGCTGGGCTCTGGCCAACGCCTCGCGCGGCCACCACGCTGCATCGCCTGTTCGCTCTGCCAGATAGCGGCAGATGCTGTTGGATTCGCGCAGATGGGTGCCGTCGATCGCCAGCACGGGAATGCGGCCCATCGGGTTCAGCTGTCGAAATGCGGGCGTGTCCAGGTCGCCCGGCGCGCTGCCAATGTCGCGGTGTTCGAAGGGTAGCCCCAACTCGCGCAACAGGCATTCGACTTTCATGACGTTGTAGGCGTTGCGTCGGCCCCACAAGATCGCCGTCATGGCGTGGGCCACGACGGTGTATGGCTGCCCAGCGGCTGGGGTGCGCGCCAGCGCCAGGGTGTGCGTTCGAGCGTCATCGGCGGTGAGAGCGAGGACAGCCGGCCAAACGGCGACTCGGTCTCGGTCAGGCAGTCGAGCAGGGTGTCGCGCGCCGCGTTCGCGGCGATCGGCGCGGGTTCGTCGCCGATGGCGTCGTGGGCGGTGTGGATCCAGTTGGCGGTGCGTGCCAGAGCGAGGTCGGCGCAGTACACGCCCTGGCCCGTCTCACGCAGGCTGAGCGCCCGCACGGCGGCGAGCGCCGCGAGGCAACCGGTCAGGTAATCGAGTGGCTGGCATGGCAGGCGAACGGGGTTGCTGCCGTCCTCGGGTGCACGCGCCAGACCGGTCGGGGATTGCACCAGACTGTCGAAGCCGCGGCGCCCCGCCCAGGGCCCCCGATTGCCGTAGGCCGACAGGCCGATGTGAATCAGTTTTGGGTGACGGGCCTGCAAGTTGTCGGCGGAGTAGCCGAACACCTCGAGTGCGCCGGGCCGATAGCCGTCGATCAGGATGTCGGCCTCGCTGACCAATTGATCGAAGGCGGCGCGGTCCGCCGCCTGGCGCAGGTCGAGGTGGGTGCTGAGCTTGCTGTAGCCGGTGTCGATTGCGAGGCTCTCGAACGTCGGCAAGTGGTCGGCGCCGACTCGCATGACGGTTGCGCCGTGTTCGGCGAGCGCCCGACCCGCCATCGGGCCTGCGAGCACCCGGCTGAGGTCGAGCACGCGCACACCGGACAGCGGCTGAGCACCGACCGCGAGCGTGCCGCCGGGCGCGCTGTGGTGGTGTTGCAGGTCGATGACCGGGCGTTCGTCGAGTGCCGCGCGCTGTGGGTGCTGCCACCAGTCGGCGCGTTCCCGCAGCATGCCTACGCACAATCCGCGGTCGGCGGCGTGTGATTCGAAGTCTTCGGCCCGCCAGTCGAGCAGGGCGGCGCTGGCCGATTCGCGTGTCGCGTCACACCCGAGCAGCGTGAGCGTGCCGTCTCGGTGGTGGCGGAAGTTGGTGTGCAGGTAGACCCAGCGATTGTCACCAGTCTTGTAATAACCGGTCAGGGGGTCCCAGCTGACCGGGGCCGCGCCGTCGATTTCGAGAAAATCGGCCGAGCGCATCGCAAGCGACGCGTGCCGCCGCGAAACCTGCACGCGCTGATGGGGGCCGCCGCGCGCGCGGTGAAGCGATTCGAGCGCGAGCCCGAGTGCGCTGAACGCGGCGGTTGCGATGTCGGCGACCGGCATGGGGCCGGCGATGGCCGTGTCGGTGGGGTTGATGGCCAGTTGCGCGGTGTCCGGTTGCCACTGAAGGCCCTCGCACAATGGCGTCAGGATGCTGTCGATGCTGTCGTTCATCTCTCGTCTCCCGTTCAGGGTGCTGAAAAACGATTGCGGGTTACCTTGGCTGCGGTGAAATCGGGTTCAAATGCACATGGAAACCCGGACACGGCGCGCGCTTTTGCCTTGCGCAGCCTGCGACCCGCACTGCTTTTCGTGGACCTGTCAAACCTCAACGCAGTCTACGACGCAGCGTGTGCGGGTGGCAGGTATACTCAGTATTGATTGATCAATTGCCCGATACCTTCCGCACGACATGGCGCTCATCGAACTCGACAACCTCGAACACCAGGCCGTCTGCAAGGGGCGACGAGAAAGTCTTGGTGCGGTCGAATTTGCCTGCCTTGGCAAGTTGCTGCGTTACCCCGATGAAGTCCTGTCGCGCGAAGAGTTGAAGATGGCGGCCGTCTCGGACACGTCGACCCTGACCGACCGCAAGCTCGACGCGTCGATGAAGAAAATCGGCAAGGCCGTTGCGGCATTGTGGCCGGCCTACCCGCTGGTGCGCTTTGTCTTCCCGGACGGCTACGTCTACACCGAACGGCCACCGAAAAAGAAGCCCGAGTAAGCCCCGGCCTGCGATTTGACCCGCAGAGTGTCTGCTTGCCAACGCCGTGCGGGTGCACACTGAACGGCCCGGTTTGCGGCCCGTCTGCGTAGTTTTACGCAGAGAAAATTACCCAGTTCTGCCGATTTCCGCGCGGGCCACTGCGCACTATTCTGCATCGCTCCTCCCGTCCTGAGTGATGTTGATGATGAAGAAATGGGTATCCGCTGCGGTCGTTGGAATCGCGCTTCTTGGCGGCGGCGCGAGTTATGCCGCTGAAATCGAACTCAAGTTGGCCCACACCTGGCCCAAGGGTTTTCCGCTGTTCGGCACCTCGGTTGACGACTACGCAGCCCTCGTCTCCGAGCTTTCGGATGGCCGCATCACGATCGAGGTCGACAGCCGCAACAAGCACAAGTCGGCCTTCGGCATCTTCGACTTCGTCAAGTCCGGCCAATACGACATCGGCCAGTCGGCGTCCTACTACTACGGCGGCAAGGACCCTGACACGTTGTTCTTCACCACCATGCCCTTCGGCATGACCGCCGCCGAACAGACTGCCTGGTTCTACGAGGGTGGCGGACTCGAGCTCGCCAACGAGGTGTATGCCAAGCACGGGGTCGAAGTCATGCCCGGCGGCAACACCGGCATGCAGATGGGCGGGTGGTTTCGCAAGGAGATCAACAGCGTTGACGACCTCAAGGGTCTGAAAATGCGCATTCCCGGATTCGGGGGCAAGGTCATGGCGGGCGTTGGCGCGGTGCCGACCAACATCCCGGCGGGTGAACTCTTCCAGGCGCTTGAGCGCGGCACCATCGACGCGCTCGAATGGGTCGGGCCGTCACTCGACTTGCGCATGGGTTTCCACAAGGTTGCGCCGTACTACTACAGCGGCTGGCACGAGCCGAGCACCGAGCTCATGTACTTCTTCAACGCTGAGAAGCTGGCGTCCCTGCCGGTGTGGGCGCAATCGGTGTTGCGCAATGCCGCCAAGCTCACCGCCTACAACATGAGCACCGAAACCTTCGATGCGAGTGCCACCAACTGGTCGCAGATCAGCCAGGAGTACCCGGATGTGCAAGTGAAGCAGTTTCCGAGTGAGGTCATCGAGGCCTTGCGGGCGTCCAATGCCAGTCTGATCGAAGCGGAAGTCGCGCGAAGCGAGTTGGCGGCACGCATTGTCGCGTCGCAACAGGCCTACCTCGAAAAAGCGCGGGCCTGGACGAAGATCGGCGACAAGCTGTTCCTCGATTCCGTGTCCGAATGAACCGCGGCTGACCACCCACAAGCCTGATGATGAGGCGGCCGTTCCGGCCGCCTCACGCCGACCGGGGACAACACAGTGAATCTCGTGAGCCGTGCCATTGCGTGCATCGATGCCGTACTCGATCTGACCGGCGCCGTTGCCAGCGCCATCCTGATCGCACTCGCAGGCGTGCTGGCCTACAACGTGGTCGCGCGCTACGCCTTCAGCGCCTCGTCGATTGCGTTGGAAGAGCTCGCCTGGCACTTCTATTCCGCGATCTTCCTGCTCGGGTTGTCCTACGCGCTCAAAGCCGGGGCGCATGTTCGGGTGGATCTGATTTTCGAGGGGCTGAGTGCGCGAACCCGCGCGTACATCGATCTCGGTGGCTGTCTCGTTTTTCTGCTGCCGATGTGCGCGGTGGTCGTGGTGTCCGGCTGGCACTTCACACTGGATTCGTGGGGCTTTGGCGAGCGCCCGGACGGTGTGTTTGCCCTGCTCCAGCAGGCCTTGGACACGGGTATCGGCGAGAAGTCGCAGGACCCAGGCGGCCTGAACAACCGCTGGTTCATCAAGGGCGTGATCCCGCTCTCGTTTGCGTTGCTGTTTCTCGCGGGCATTGCCCACGCACTTCGACAGATACTAATCCTGCGCGGCCTGTCGCCGGTGGTTGAATCGGAGACTGGTCGATGACCGGGGTTGCGATATTTGTTGTGGCGCTGCTCGCGCTGTTGATCGGGTTTCCGGTCGCGTTCACCTTTGCCGGCATCGGCATCCTCTTCGTGTGCCTCTTTGCCGAGCCCAGTCAGCTCGCGCAGATTCCCTACCGGATCTATTCGAACATGGGAGACAACGGCGAGGGCATCGTATTGATGGCCATTCCGCTGTTCATCTTCATGGGGTTGATCCTGCAGCGGACCAAACTCTCCGAGCAGTTGCTCGAGTCCATGGGCCGTCTCTTTGGCGGGCTGCGTGGCGGGCTTGCGATCTCAACCGTCCTGGTCGGGGCGGTGCTCGCCGCGTCCACCGGCGTGGTCGGTGCGAGCGTCGTCGCGATGGGGCTGATTTCATTGCCGGTCATGCAGCGCTACGGCTACGACACCGCGCTCTCGACCGGCACCATTTCGGCGTCCGGCACGCTGGGTCAGCTGATTCCGCCGTCGATCGTACTGATCATTCTCGGTGACGTGCTCAACGTGCCTGTTGGCGACCTGTTTCGCGCGGCAGTTGTGCCGGGCCTGGTCCTGATCGGGTGCTACATCGCGTACATCGTGGTGGTCTGTCACTTCAAACCGTCGCTCGCGCCGGCGATTCCGCTCGGTGATCTCGAGCAAAATCGACTCGCGGTGGTGCGCCAGGCGCTCTGGGCTGTCGTGCCGCCGCTCGCGCTGATCCTGATCGTGTTGGGCTCGATATTCAGCGGGGTCGCTACACCGACCGAGTCCTCGGCGCTGGGGTGTGTCGGGGCGGCGCTGCTCGCGGCCTTGTACGGGAAGTTCAACCTCAGGGTGTTGTGGGAGAGCGCGCGGGAAACCGTGAAGATCACCGCCATGGTGTTTGCCGTTCTGATCGGCGCGTCGATTTTCTCCATGGGGTTTTCCTACACCGGCGGGGAAGAACAGATCGAGGCACTACTGCACGCGGTACCCGGCGAGCGCTGGGGATTTCTGTTGTTCACGATGCTGCTGATCACCTTGCTCGGTTTCTTTCTCGACTACATCGAGATCTCATACATCGTGCTGCCGCTGATTCTGGTGGTGATCGAGTCCCTCGGCATCAACCTGATCTGGTTCGGCATCCTCGTGGCGATGAACCTGCAGACGTCCTTCCTTACGCCGCCATTCGGCTTCGCGCTCTTCTACCTCAAGGGGGTCGCCCCGCCGTCCGTGCAGACGCACCACATCTACCGTGGGGTGGTGCCCTTCATCGTGATACAGGTGGCGGTGTTGGTGACCTTGATCGTGTTCCCGGAGTGGTTCGGGCT
>CALDHJ010000138.1 GCA_937941555.1 uncultured Granulosicoccaceae bacterium
CATCAGCAGGATTGTCAAACGTGGTTTGATTCCACGACAGACCGCTGCTGACGCCCCAAACGGGGCCACGCCGACTGATTGACGCACGCGCGCGATCCTCGAGAAAGACACCACTTGCAACCGACAGCGCATCCTGCTCGCCGGCCAGAATATCCGACAGTGACGACAGTGCAGAATCGGTGTAGCTGCGCCCTGCTAGGAACTCACCCCGCCAGGTTCGCGTGAACCGCTGGTTCGCCCGCAATTGGAAAAACAGCGCTGACCGTGAGGTCTCTTCACCGTCCGCTGCCTCGTTGATGTTGTAGCTCACACCTAGGTCGGTTTCGACCCTGCCCTGCCGCGGAAGCTGGTTGCCAAGCCGCAGGAACAGGTTGTTGATCGAGTAGGTTTCATCCGATTCACCGCCCAGCAGTTGCGTGCGTGTGTACAACAAACCAAGTGATTGGCGTGCATTGAGCCGGCGAGTGAGATCGGCGCGGGCGAGAAACAGCCGCTCATCGTCAGCGTTCTCGCGCCAGAAATTGAGCAAAAAGGCATCGGCATTGGCCGAGTCGACACTGTTGATGCGGTAGCTCAACCGGGGGCCGGTAATCAACGCATTGGTTTGCGCGCGATCGTCATCACGTGAGAGCGAGACCAGATCATCAGCGGCGACAAAATGGTAATCCGCAAACACCCATTGGACCGAACCCGGGCGAATTCGATACTCGAGTTGCACAGATCCCCGCGCCTCGACCTGATCGTCGAGCACGTTGTCTTCATACTGCGTCTTGGCAAGATACAGCGACAGATCGTAGTCGAGATCGGCGGCACGCTCCTGGCCATTGAGAGACGCAGACACCGTGTGCTCAATACCCGGCACAATCGGAATCGGATTGACGGCTCTCTGACTTTCCTCAAGACTTGAATTACTGAGGTTCGTACTGTCCGTGATGGTGTAACCAAGCGACACACCGAACTCAACGGCCCGTGCGGGCGTTGCGACGGCAGCGACAACACAACAACCGAGTAAGCAGGAGCGCGCAGATTTCATTGTCAATCCAATGCCGCAAGGGGTTCGTTGTTGAGCACGGTACCCACCAGTTTCCGCTGATCAATGTCCTGACACGCCGACACAATCTGCGCTGTGGTCACGCGCCCGTAAGGCACGACCAGAACAATGTAGTCAACCAGATTCGCAAGAATCTTGGCGTCTGCCGAACTGACCAGGCTGGGGGAATCCACGATCACGTAACGATCGGGGTACCGCTGCTTCGCCTCGGCGAGAAACGCCCGCATCGTCGACGACGAAAAGTACTCCACACTGCTGTGTCGGCTGTCACCAACCGGCACCATGCGCAAACGCGGAATGCCGGACGGACGCACCACCGATTCGATCCCCATCGACGGATCCTGCAAGTAGTCGGTAAGACCCGACCCACTGTCAAGCCGCGCCAATTGCAAGACCTTGTGGATATACGGGTCCTGTAGATTGCAGTCCACCAGCAAGGACGTCTTGCTGTCCTCGAATGCGATCGACGCAGCGAGGTTCATCGACACAAAGGTGCCGCCCCCTTCCGGTGCGACCGAAGCCACCATGATGCTGAAATTTTCGTCTCGGCGCAGGCTGAGCAAGCGCGTCCGCAGCTCTCGAAACGTGTCCACGAGACGGCGATTCTTGCTCTGCGGGTGGATGATCTTCATGTAGTCGAGTTGCTCGCTCGAAAACAGCCGCGGCTCCTGCATCAACATGATGGAGCGCGAGGAAGACACGGGATCGTGAGACACCGCGCGGCGTTTTACCCGAGCGATATCTCGCGTACCCGACCGCATGCGCGCTCGGCGGTCCGCCAACTCATCGTGTGCAGCAGGACGTGAAGTGGCTCGACTTCGGCGATTAAGAGACATCAGGACACTCCAGCAGACAGGCGCATCCAGCCTGCGAGTAAATACACAACGAGAACACCGGCAACGACTGATCCGAGGATCAAGGGACTCTTGAGAAAGTTGCCAGTCTCACCCGGCGCACGTGCGTGAGGCACCACCGCCAACACGGGCAGGCCAAGATTGTTTTGCAGCGCGCTCGGCAACCGCAACTTCGGGTCAAGCTGCAACAGGCCGAACATCGCACCCAATGGCAAGGCGATGGCAAGCAGCAAACCGGCAATGATGAAATGCAGGAAGCGCAGACCACGTGGCAGGGTCGGAATCTGGGCCGGCTCCTGGATCTTCACGGCCGAACCCTGACGTTTCTCGTCCAGTGTCATCGATACCCGCGCACTCTCCCTGCGACGCAGCATTTCCTGGTATATCTCCTGATCGACCTGATAGTCACGCTGCAAATCGGCGAGTTTTGCACCGAACTCGTTCGACGATGCCGCACGGCCCTTTTCCTTGTTGAACAGGGCCCGTTGCTGCGTCAGTCGAGCGCGCAAAGATGACACCACCGTGTCGGCAGAGGACAGTTGGGCGCGCAACTGCTGGTACACCGGATTGACGGAAGACTGTTCCTTGAGTTGGTCGTCCGAGATACGTTGGTTCCGCTCGTTTGCCGCGAGCTGGCGCAGATCGGCAATCTGCTGCTTGAGGCGGACGATGTCTGGGTAGGTCTCGGTGTAGTCCAGACGCAAACGGCTGATTTCGTTCTGCATCTGCGCGATCTGCTGCTGGTACTGCGATTCCCTGAAATCCTTGATTGCCGTGACGCCCTCGGAATTGATCTGACGCGCCAGCGAGGCCTTGCGCGCTTCCGCTTCGCTGAGTTCCAGCTGGGTGAGGTCGATATTCCGACGCAATTCGATCAGCTCTTCGTCGATATCGACCGCGCTTGCAGCAACACCCTCACCGTAGCGCGTGCGGAATTCACGCAGCCGTGACTCAGACGCAGCAAGCTTGTCGCGGTAGATGTCCACCTGATTTTCGATGAACTCGAACGCATCATTCGACTCGCGAGTTTGCTCACGCACACTGCGTTCGACAAATCGATCGCCAAATTGCTTGGCGACTCGATAGGCACGCACCGGGTCAGCATCCTTGTACGCAACCATGGTCAGGTTGCTGCCCAGATTGCTGACCTGCGTCTTGCGATACAGGTCGATGCGCGCGCGCTCCATGTCAGCCGGTGACGCGGTATTGCCAGCCAGGCCATTGCTC
>CALDHJ010000139.1 GCA_937941555.1 uncultured Granulosicoccaceae bacterium
GGCTTGCATTTCAAGTTCTGCCTGATAAGCGGGCCGATCAGGTGCGCAACATGAATCTGTTGGCGGACAACCTGTCGACGTCTATGTCCGTGTTGGTCGCGTCCAACCGTTACACCGAGATGCCAACCGTTGCGCAAACGATGGTGTCTGCCGAGACGCCTGCACCGAGAGTAGCGCTGGTACGCCACGGCGAGCGGCGTGTGTTGTACGCGCCAGATGGCTTTGACGAGTCGTCCGTGGAAAGCCTGTCGCGCGCGGTGTATCAGGGTGGATCGATGTGGGCTGCGATCGAGATCGATTTCAACCCGATGGCGTTCAATGTGGCAGGCCTGTTCAGCGTCAGTCATGTCCACCTCCAGGTTGCTGCAGTATCCGCCTTGTGTTTCCTGATTTTCTACACTTTTCTCGGTCGCGTGCTGAAGCAACTCGATCCGAGTCAGGCGATTCCGGAGCGGGTGCAGAGCACGTTTGATGCCTTGGTCGAGTGCTTGATGTTGCTCGACAAACACGGCGAAATTCGCATGGTGAACCAGAGTCTGGAAGCGCTGTCGGGTAGGTCGTCAGATACGCTCCTTGGTCAGCCATCGACATCCATCACCTGGCGCAATGAGGCTGGTGAGGCGGTTGCTGCACCAGATCTGCCGTGGGCAAACACGGCGAAGCCCCGATCAGGCGAACGGTTGTGCGTTGCCACCGCTGACGGTGTGATCAATTCCTATATGGTCAACTGCTCTGCGATTGCGGGCGAAGACGGTTCAGTATCGGGCACCCTGGTTAGCCTGAATGACGTTACCGAGCTCGAACGCATTCAAGGCGCCTTGCGCGATCAAACCGAGAAAGCCGAGATTGCCAGTCAGGCCAAGTCGGATTTCCTTTCGAACATGAGCCACGAAATTCGCACCCCACTGACTGCGGTTCTTGGCTTTGCCGATGTCATGAAGTCATCCGCTTTCTCGACAGACGCACGTTACCAGCAGTATCTCGACACCATCAGCCGCAGCGGCAACCACCTCATGACGCTGATCAACGACATATTGGATCTGTCGAAAGTGGAGGCGGGCAAACTCGAGGTCGAACAGGTGCCGGTCAATCCTTGTCTGGTGCTGCTCGACGTCGAAGAACTGTTGCGTGAAAAGGCCGAGGCGAAGTCCATCGGCTTGGCTTCGACGCTCGACGGCGCAATCCCCTGTGAAGTGTCGTCCGATCCGGTTCGCTTCAAACAGATCATCACCAACCTGGTCGGCAATGCGATCAAGTTCACCGAGGAAGGCGCGGTTTCGATTACAGCGTCATACGATGCATCGCGCGAGCTGTTGTCTGTCAGCGTAGCCGATTCAGGTATCGGCATGACCCCTGATCAGGCCAGCAATGTCTTTCAGGAATTTTCGCAGGCTGACACGTCGACAACGCGGCGGTTCGGAGGCACAGGGCTCGGGCTGTCTATCTCCAAGCGATTGGCAAACGCAATGGGTGGCGACATTGCGGTGTCGAGTGAATACGGTTCGGGGTCAGTGTTCACGACCACGATCCGTGCCGCTGTGCTGTCCGACAGTGTCTTCGAAGATATCGATGCCGTCCGCGAGGCGCAGCGTCGCGCGGCTGCACAAGCGTCTGCCATGCCGGTTTTCGACGGTGAGCCTGTCCTCGTCGCTGATGACGCGGAAGAAAACCGCATACTGTTGACCGTATTGCTTGAAGAACGCGGCCTTGATGTCACGACCGTTGAAAACGGGCAGTTGGCCGTGGATGCGTTGAATGCCGGGTCCTTTGATCTGGTGCTCAGCGATCTGCAGATGCCGGTGCTCGATGGATACGGCTTGGTCAGTGCCGCGCGCTCAAGCGGCCATACGCTGCCAATCGTGGCCCTGACCGCTGATGCGATGAAGGGCATGCGAGAAAAAGTGGTTTCGGCCGGGTTCTCCGATTATCTGACCAAACCGGTCGATCTCGCGGCGTTAAACGGGGTTCTGCAGCAGTACCTGACGGTCAATCACCACATCTCTGCTCAAGACACGTCGACTGAAGACCCGCCTCCGGTAACCCAGGATTCCGCTGATGGCGATCAGCAGCCGACTGACACGCCGGATGTAGAGGTCGACATGTGCGCACTGAGCACCAAAAATGAACGGATCCGCACAATAATCGACAAATTTGTTGCAGAACACGGGGAGACTGTCGATAGGTTGAACTCGTATCTCGAGTGTTCGGAAGTCGAGGATGCGCGCATGTTGGCGCACCGGATCAAAGGCACATCGGGTTCAATGGGGTTCATGGCCATTTCCGAGGTCGCTGCGGAAATTGAGCAGTTATTGCTTGCAGGGGATGTAACCAGCGCTGTGACGCAAATGCCGAGGCTTCAACGCCTGCAACCCAAGGTTCCCACAACGGCGCAAGACAGAGCAGCATGAATTCGGATTTTCCAAACAGACGGTCTCTATCGGGCACGTCGAGTGAAAACCAACGGGATGCGATCAACGACGATCTGATCGAGAGCTTTGTTGCGAGCGCAAAAATCCTCATCGTCGACGACGACCCGCTGCTGATTGAAATCCTGGTGGCGTACCTCGAGGACGTGGGCTATCGGAACATTGTCACGGTCGATGATTCCCGAACAGCCGTCGACACGATACTGAGCGAAAAACCCGATGTGGTGCTGCTCGATCTCAACATGCCCGAGGTCAGTGGATTCGACGTTTTGCAGACCATGCGCGCCACGCCAGAGCTTCGGCATACGCCTGTCGTGGTGTTGACGTCGTCAACCGATGCGCCCAACAAGCTGCGCGCGCTCGAATACGGGGCG
>CALDHJ010000140.1 GCA_937941555.1 uncultured Granulosicoccaceae bacterium
GTCGGCAACGCCAACGGCTGGCAACCCGACGCGGTCTTCAATGCCCAGCAGATCGTCGACACCATCAGCGCCGCGCTGCCACTCGAGGCGGTCGAACCCAACTACACCGGGGAAGTCGCCAAGCGCTGGCGCTACGCGGACGGTGGCGGGGAAATCGGGGTTATCGCATCCGTCTCGCAACCCTTCTGCGGCGATTGCCACCGCGCCCGCTTGTCGGCCGTCGGCCAGCTCTACACCTGCCTGTTTGCAAGTCTGGGACACGACTTTCGCGCGCTTCTGCGCGATGGCTCAGACGATGAGGCACTCAAGGAGCGCCTGCGTCTGATCTGGTCGAACCGTGCGGACCGCTATTCCGAGGTCCGTGCGTCGCTCGCCGGCACCCCGATCAAGAAAGTCGAGATGTCCTACATCGGCGGATGATCCGCCGCGCTGTCAGCGACGCGCCTCACAACGTCGTGGGGGACACCAGACTCGCGTAGGACTGCTCGGTGTTTTCACCGTAGATATCGCGGTAGAAGATTGCCTGCCCGCCCTCGCCGAGCTCAGCTGTCAGGTAAAGCGTGTGCACGGGAATGGGCCGGTCCAGGGCGATCAACTCGGGGCTTTGACTGTTCTGCGCCTTTTCGCGAAGCCACTCTCCATCGAGTCCCTGCGCATCGAGCATGGCGGACGCCAGCGCCATCGGGTTTTCAAGCCGCACACATCCGTTGCTGTAGGCACGCATGTCCGTGTCGAACAAGTGCTTGCTCTGGGTGTCGTGTAGAAACACGCTGTATTTGTTCGGGAACAGGAACTTCACCTTGCCCAGCGCGTTGTCATCGCCCGCGTCCTGGCGGATGTAGATGTCGCGGTCACGGCTTGCGTGTACCGCTTTCCAATCGACCGAGTCCGGGTCGACCGGCTGCCATTTCATATCGAACACACGCATGTTCTTGCGCGCGAGGTAGGCCGGATCCTTGATCACAGCGGGCAGCACGCTGCGGGTCGCGATGCCGTTCGGTACGATCCAGGTCGGGTTGAACACCACCCGGTCAATCGCGCTTTCAAGTTGGGGCGTACGGGTAGACAACTTGCCGACCATGGTGCGGCCCGACCAAAGCGTCTCATCACCGCGGCGGTACTCGGCCTTGTAGCCGGCAATGTTGACCAACACATAATCCTGATCGGCATCGTGTGGCAGGTTGGACGCACGAGACACGCTCAGTGCAATCGACATCAGACGCGCAGCGGCAGATACATTGAGTTCGGTGAGTGTGGCCTCGTCCAGGTGCCCGGTGGGCGGCAATTGGACGCGGGTCTGGAAGCGCGCCAGCGCTGCGACGAGTTCGTCATCGAGCAGATCGCTGTCGCCGGCACGCGCGATATCACCCGTCAACGCGAGCCGCGCGCGTACGTCGCGCAGACGGTTATCGCGCCCGCCAGGCGCCACCGCCGGGCCGGCCTGGATCACGGGCCAGCCGCCCGCATCCACGAGGCGCTGATACCGTGCCTGCAGCGAGCGCAAGGTGCGAAGTGTGTGCGGTGCATCCCGATCCGCCGATTCGTGATCGGTAAATTCGGCCGAGTGCAGCGCGGGATCAACATCGCGCCTGACGCGGTTAGGCAAGGTCCGCGCGATCAACGGCGCTGTACGGGGTGTTGTGGAGATGACGACACCCGCCGCCACCTCCGAGTCCGTTGGGGACTCCGCGCGAAACGCTGCATCAGCGGAGCTGTTGAGCCCGGCATCCACTGCGTTGAGCACAAATGCCGACGTGCTCACGTCGGTTGATGCATCGACGGAGAGACAGAGGCCGCTCAGCGGAACAGTAGACAGAATTGCGCCAACCAGACTTGCTAGGGCTGTTCGGGGTAGGCGAGCCGCTCCGCGGCGCTGGGGTCCTGAGGTGTCCATTAATCATCAGCTCGCCGGTCTTCTCGCCGGCTCGGATACAGCGTTAGTCGTAGGTCCTGACTACGCTATCGGCTGATGACGAACAATTTGTAGTACATAAAGATTGCGAGTCGACCCAATCAGCAGGCGATGGCTCACGGGCCGCAGAGCCGTCATGTGCAGGCGCAGTGGCGCCTGTCACGGTAGACTTGCGCGCACCTACCGCACGCAACAGAAACCATGGCCACGCAGCGCTTCCTGACCGGCATCACGACCTCCGGCACCCCTCACCTGGGCAACTATGTGGGCGCCATACGCCCGGCAATCGAGGCATCGCGACGCCCGGACACGGAAAACTACTACTTCCTCGCCGACTACCACGCGCTGATCAAATGCCACGATCCCGCGGTTGTTGCGCGCTCCCGCCTCGAAATCGCAGCCACCTGGCTGGCACTCGGCCTCGATCCGGAACGCTGTGTGTTCTACCGCCAGTCCGACATCCCGGAGGTCATGGAGCTGACCTGGATGCTGACCTGCATGACCGCCAAAGGCCTCATGAACCGCGCGCACGCCTACAAGGCCGTGGTCCAGGAAAATGAAGACGCCGGCAGCGCGGACCCTGACAAGGGCATCACCATGGGCCTGTTCAGCTACCCGGTGCTGATGGCCGCCGACATCCTGATCTTCAAGGCAACCCATGTCCCGGTGGGCCGTGACCAGATCCAGCACCTCGAGATGACGCGCGACATCGCACAGCGGTTCAACCACCACTACGGCGAGTTGCTGGTGCTGCCCGAAGTCGTGGTGCCGGAGGAGGGCTCGACCCTCAGCGGTCTTGACGGCCGCAAGATGAGCAAGAGCTACAACAACACCATCCCGCTCTTCGAGACCGAAAAGAAGCTGCGCAAGTCGGTCATGCGCATCGTCACCAATTCGCTCGAGCCCGGCGAGCCAAAAGACACTACTGACAATTCGCTGTTCGCAATCTGGCGCGCCTTTTCATCACCCGAGGAAACCGCTGAGGCCGCGCAGTGGTTCGCCGACGGCATCGGCTGGGGTGACATGAAACAGAAGCTTTTCGAAAAGCTCAACGGCGTGCTCGCCGAACCCCGCGACCGCTACAACGAGCTCATGGCAAACCCGGATACCGTCGAAGCCATATTGCAAGCCGGTGCAGCGCGGGCACGGGCCGAGAGCGGGCCCTATGTCGAAAAGCTGCGCCACGCTGTGGGACTGGTGCGCTCGTGACCAACCCGGTCCTGGCTGAGGTCACGCGTGGTGGACTCGTCGAGAGTTTTCACACCGGCGCGGTGATCGCTGTTGACGCCGGCGGCACCACACGTTTTGCGCTCGGCGATGTCGATCGACCCATTTTTCCCCGCTCGGCCTACAAGCCCCTGCAGACACTCGCGCTGGTTGAAACCGGGGCCGCAGATGCATTCACGCTCGACCCAAGCGACATTGCACTCGCCTGCGCATCGCACAACGGCGAAGACCTGCACCACGACCGGGTCGAGGCCTGGTTGGGCGAGCTCGGCCTGACAACCGATGCGCTGGCCTGCGGCATCGACACGCCGATGGAGCCCGAACACAAAGCCGCCTTTCACCGTGCCCAACGTACACCGGACCGGGCTTTCCACAATTGCTCTGGCAAGCACACCGGCATGCTCACACTCTGCCAGCACGCAGGGCACACACACGACAACTACCAGCACTATGAGCACGCCAGCCAGCAGCACTGGATCAACCTCATGGGTGAGATGTGCGGCATCGATGCCGGGCGCTGTGACTGGGACTACGACGGCTGCGGACTGCCAGCTCTGGCGATGCCGCTGCGCGATCTGGCGCGCGGCTTTGCACGGCTGGCCAATCCGGCGGCTTTGACCGGCGCCCGCGCCGACGCTGCCACACGGATCCACGCCGCCTGTACCGCACACCCGATGATGGTGGCCGGCAGCGGACGCGCCTGCACACGCGTCATGGAGACCCTGGGTGACATCGCCCTGGCCAAGACCGGCGCCGAGGGGGTCTTCGCCGGCAGCGTGCCATCGCTCGGTCTGGGGTTCGCATTGAAAATCGACGACGGCGCGCGCCGCGCAAGCGAGATCGCACTGAGCGCCGTGCTCGATGCACTGGGCCTCGTCAACGACGACCAGCGCGCAGCGCTCGCACCCACTCTGACGCCGAATGTAGTCAATTCGCGCGGCCAGACTGTCGGCACACTGCGGGTCCCCGACGGCCTGGTGGCCACCCTGCAAACGGGTGGAGGGCGCACATGACACTCACCAT
>CALDHJ010000141.1 GCA_937941555.1 uncultured Granulosicoccaceae bacterium
CCCCACATGACGGTGTTTGACAACATTGCCTCCCCCCTGCGGGTAGCGGGCTTGTCCCGTGATGAGATTCGGCGCCGCGTTGACGAAGCGGCCGACATTCTCAAATTGGGCCCGCTGCTGTCGCGCCGACCGCACGAGCTGTCGGGTGGCCAACAGCAACGCACTGCACTCGCACGGGCCATTGCCAAAGACGCCAAGGCGGTATTGCTCGATGAACCGCTGGCCAACCTCGACTACAAGCTGCGAGAAGAATTGCGCGAGCTGCTGCCTGAACTCTTCGCCGGACGGGGCACGGTGGTGGTCTACGCGACCTCGGAACCGGAAGAGGCGTTGTTGCTCGGTGGCCGCACCGCGCTCATGGAGGACGGCTACGTGCGGCAATTCGGCGTCACCGCCGAGATCTACCGCGACCCGATCAATCTTGCGGCGGCAGAAATTTTTTCCGACCCGCCAATCAACATCGCGGCGGTCTCAAAGCAGGGAGACACGGTTGCAATGGGCGAGACACGATGGGCGGTTCCCGAACGCTATGGCAGCCTTGCCGACGGGCAGTATCACATCGCCATTCGCCCGCACCATGTGCGGCCAGTCGCCACTGCTGCGGCAACCGTGTCGTTGACCGGTCGTGTGAGTGTCACAGAACTCAGTGGGTCCGAGTCGAGTGCGCACTTTGACCTCGGCGACGACAGCTGGGTGTCGCTTGCGCACGGTGTACACCCCTATTCGGTCGGCGAGGCACACACCTTTTACTTCAACCCGTCTGATTGCCTGTTTTTCGGCGCAGACGGTGGACGGGTCCAGTAGCGCACCATGGCGAAAATTACCCTCTCCGACTTGCGGCACAGTTACCTCGCTCAACCGCGGGTGCCGGAAGACTATGCGCTGCAGCACCTGAACATCGAATGGGAAGACGGCGGTGCCTACGCGCTGCTCGGCCCTTCCGGGTGCGGCAAGACCACCTTGCTGAACCTGATCTCCGGATTGCGCACCCCGTCAGAGGGCCGGATTCTCTTTGACGATAAGGACGTCAGCGACCTGCCGCCCGATCAGCGCAACATCGCGCAGGTGTTTCAGTTTCCGGTGATCTACGACACCATGACGGTGTATGACAACCTTGCGTTTCCGCTGCGCAATCGCGGTGTCGACCGCGCCACAACTGACCGGCGCGTGCGTGAGATTGCCGACATGCTCGAGGTCGGGAACCTGCTCAAACGCAAAGCGGCAGGGCTCTCACCCGACAACAAACAGAAGCTCTCGATGGGTCGCGGCCTGGTGCGGGATGACGTCAACGTGGTGATGTTCGACGAACCGCTGACCGTGATTGACCCACACCTGAAATGGAAGCTGCGCTCGAAGCTCAAGGAGCTGCACCAGCGGATTCGCCACACCATGATTTACGTCACCCACGACCAGACCGAGGCCCTGACCTTTGCCGATCAGGTGGTGGTGATGGATCTCGGGCAAGTCGTTCAGATCGGCACACCGGTCGAGCTCTTCGAGCGCCCGGCGCACACCTTTGTCGGGCATTTCATCGGCTCGCCGGGCATGAATGTCTTGCCGTGCGAGGTTGCGAACGGGACGGTGCGGTTGAACGGTGTCCCGGTGGCGGTGGACGGCACTGTCGATTCGGCACGCACTGGCCGTACCGAGCTTGGCGTTCGGCCTGAATTCGTGTCGCTCGCCGAGAGCGGCATCGAGGCCACCGTGCGGCGCATCTCGGATGTTGGCCGTCACGCGGTCATAGAGGCGATGGTGGGTGATCACCGCGTTGCTGCCATTCACAACGGTGAAAACCCGAACGTGGGTGACACCGTGCACCTGGCGTTTCAGGCCGAACAAACGCGGGTCTACGCCGACGGGTGGCTGGCCATGCAGGAGGGCACAGCGTGAAAACGGAAAACCAGAAGGCGTGGTTCTTTGTCTTGCCCGTGTTGTTGCTGGTTGCGTTCAACGCACTGATCCCGATGATGACTGTGGTCAATTACTCGGTGCAGGAAACCTTCGGCAACAACCAGTTCTTCTGGGAGGGCCTGACCTGGTTCGAGCAGATCCTCAACTCAGAGCGCTTCCACAACGCACTCGGGCGACAGTTTCTGTTCACCGGGTTGATTCTGATCATCGAGGTGCCGCTCGGGGTCGCGATTGCGTTGTCCATGCCGCGCAAGGGCATTGGCGTGTCGGTATGTCTGGTGCTGATGTCGTTGCCTATGCTGATTCCCTGGAATGTGGTCGGGGCGATGTGGAACATTTTTGCGCTGCCCGACATCGGGCTGCTCGGGTACACCCTCAATCACGTACTGGGCATTCCCTATGACATGACCCAGAACCCGTTTGCCGCCTGGGTGACGGTGATCGCCATGGACGTCTGGCACTGGACGTCTCTGGTGGTGTTACTCGCCTACGCTGGTCTTGTGTCGATTCCCGATGCCTACTACCAGGCAGCGAAAATCGACGGTGCGTCGAACTGGGCCGTGTTTCGGTATATCCAGCTGCCGAAGATGAAGAACGTGCTGACCATTGCGATTCTGTTGCGCTTCATGGACTCGTTCAACATCTACACCGAGCCCTTTGTGCTGACCGGTGGCGGTCCGGGCAACGCGACGACCTTTCTCTCGATTGATCTCGTGAAAATAGCACTCGGCCAGTTTGATCTTGGGCCGGCAGCGGCCATGAGCCTGATCTATTTCGCCATCACGCTGCTGGTGTCCTGGCTCTTCTACACGCTGATGAACCGCGAAAACCTTAACGACTACAAAGAGATCGAGCAGTGATGCGCAAGCGTTCGATAGTCCCTATCGTCTACATCCTGTTTCTGATGTTGCCGATCTACTGGTTGGTGGCGATGAGCTTCAAGCCGACCAACGAAATTCTCGCGGGCTTTTCGCTGTTTCCACAGACCTTCACGCTCGACGCCTACCACACGATCTTCACCGACCCGACCTGGTATTGGGGCTACATCAATTCGATTCTCTACGTGTCGCTCAACACCGTGATCTCGATCGCGGTGGCCTTGCCGGCGGCCTATGCCTTTTCGCGTTACCGCTTTCTTGGCGACAAGACGCTGTTCTTCTGGCTGCTGACCAACAAGATGGCGCCGATTGCCGTGTTTGCCCTGCCGTTTTTTCAGCTCTACTCGGCCGTTGGGCTGTTTGACACCCACCTTGCTGTTGCGCTCGCGCATTGCATTTTCAATATTCCGCTTGCGGTCTGGATTCTCGAAGGCTTCATGGGCGGCGTGCCAAAAGAACTCGACGAGACAGCCTACGTCGATGGCTATTCCTTTCCGCGCTTTTTCGCCACGATCTTTATCCCGACGATCAAGGCGGGTGTTGGCGTCGCCGCTTTTTTCTGTTTCATGTTCTCCTGGGTTGAGCTGTTGCTGGCGAAAACACTCACAGCCGTCGCCGCCAAGCCGATTGCCGCGACCATGACCAAGACCGCGTCGAGTGCGGGTTACGAATTGGGGCTGCTCGCGGCCGCGGGCACGCTCACCCTCATTCCGGGCGCTATCGTGATTTATTTTGTACGCAATTACATCGCAAAAGGTTTTGCGATGGGGAGGGTCTGATCGTGCTGAGTTGGATGGCGTGGACCTGGCCGACGGCGTTTCTGTTCATCGGCATATTTTGCGCGATGGGCATCATCACGGTGATTGAAATCACGCGACCCGGAACCTCGGAACGCCGTGGCGTGCTGGGCCTGACCACCACCCGCGGCGACCGACTGTTTCTGTCGCTGCTGGGCTCGACCTACATCTTTCTCGCGTGGCTGGGCTTTTTCGGGATGCCGCTGTGGATTCCCCTTGGCATTGCGCTGGCTTGGGGCGCTTTCTGCTTTCTCAAAGTCTGAGGAACTGCCGTTCAGCGCTCGGGCGCTTCAGGCGGTGACCTGAAAGGCCGAGCTAGCGACAAGCCGGCGCGCGCGCAGTGCGCGCCCGTCAGGGTGTTGGGAAGAGACAGCCGGTGTCGACGGGCTGTTAACGGAGCGGGCGAACGCCGAAGCCGTTGATGCGGTCGAGCCGTTCGAGGTTGGCAACCGTCGACAGCATGATCCGATCGTGGCTCCAGTCCGCCGGTTTCGACAACACAAGCACGGCCACCGTCATCAGCGCGGCCAATGCAATCGCTGGCACGGCATTGAGGAACCGCAGCGGGCCGCGTAGCGCCGGTGTCGTGGTGGTCATGGCCATCACGCGTTGGCGCAGCGCTGTGTTGCCAGCGCGTCGCGCAAAGGTTTCCCGTCCGAAAAACGGCACGCTGGTTGAGAGCGTGTGGCCGCGGCGACCCTTGGCGGCTTTGGTCGCGTTGGACGCGACGCGCAACAGCAGCAGGCAATATTCCTTTGCGTCGACCCGGTTGTTCTCGATCAGTGCAGCGTCACAACTGTATTCGCGGAAACGGCGAATGCGGTCACAGAGAAAGAGGAAGGCCGGATTGAGGATGAACAGCGGCGACACCAACGACAGCACGATTTCCCAGTCCACGTCGTGTTGCCGAATGTGTTGCGCCTCGTGGCCGAGCACGATTGCGGTACTGCGGCGGTCCTTCAGCAGGCTCTCTGGCAGCACGATGGCGTAGCGCAACAGCCCGCGTGTGGAGAAGGGGATGGTGATGCGGTCGGATGTGATGATGTCCACGCGCCGGGTGCGGCGGATGACGCGGCCGCCGGCAATTAACCGCCGTACGCGCAGCAGGTTGAAGAGGATATACGCCGTCCGGATCAGCGCAGCGAGGCCGAAGGCGATCAACAGCCCGAAGGAGAGGGTGGAGGTGGCGCCGACGAGGTTCTCGAGAAAACGGTCCTTTGCGTCGAGGGCATCGGTCAGCTGCAAGGCGGTGACACCGATGTTGCCTTTGAGGTAGTGGGAGACCAACAAGTCGGTGGCGTTGAGTTGGAGCTGCGATGAGAGGGCGTGGGTCACCGGTGCGAGAACAATCGGCAACGAGGCGGCGATCAGGGCGGCAATGGCGAGGTTGAGTCGCAGGCGGTACGCGTGGCGGAATCGGGTGTGCCGGATCAGGCGTTCAATCAACCAGGCCGCAACAAAAGACGCCAGCAGGGCGATATTTGCCAGGGCGATGAATTCCAGTGCTCCGTTCATGGCTATCCCCCAAATCGCGTATCGATGATCTCTTTGATTTCTCGGATGGCCTCGTCACTCAGTGCGTCGTCTTCGACCAGTCGCGCGACCAGCGCCGTGGGCGCGCCGTCGAACAACGAGTTGGCCAGGCTGCGCAGTGTCTTGCCCTCGTAGTCGGTCTTGCTCAGCGTTGGTGCATATACGAAGGTGCGTTCGCGTTTTTCCGCTGACAGGTAACCCTTTTCATTGAGCACCCGAAGCGTCGTTGCCACCGAGGTGTAGGCCCGCTTCTCACCCTGATTGAGTATCTCGAGGACTTCACGCACCGTTCCACGGCCAATCTGCCAAAGCACCATCATGTACTCAAGCTCGACCGAAGTCAGGAGTTCGCTTTTTCCCTTGGGTCTGGGCATCGATACGCTCAGTTGGTAAATGATAGAAATAGTATTCGCTAAGCGATTCATTAACAAGTGAATGTCTGGTTATTTTCAACCGCGTGGATCAGCTGAATCGACCGCACCCAGCAGCGCGTTCATGGCCCCCAGTGCCATCACCGCCGCGGCGCCTTGCACGAGAACGAATCCGGCCACGCCGCCCGGCGCAATACCGGCAAAGGTGTCGCTGAACGCCCGCGCAACGGTCACGGCGGGGTTGGCAAACGAGGTGGACCAGTAGGCAGCGGTGATATACAGCCCAACCGCCACCGCAACGCGCTCCGGTGCTCGGTGCACGCAGCCCAGGATGGTTGCGATCAGGCCGAAGGTCGCAACGAACTCACCGAGCCATTGACCGGAGCCGGCGCGCGCGGTGGTCGACCAGGACACGGCCGGCAGCTCGAATATCAGGTTGGCGATGATCACGGTGACAACGCCGACAACGCCGCCGACGACCTGAACCACCGTGTACTGAAACGCCTCGGCGTTCGTCAGTTCGCCGCGCAGCCGAAACACCAGGGGCACCGCCGGGTTGAAGGTCGCGCCAGAGATCGGGCCGAAAACCGTGATCAGGACCACCAGAATCGCACCGGTCGGCAGCGTGTTGCCAAGCAGGGCTATCGCCGTGTTTCCGCCGGCAAGCCGCTCGGCCATGATCCCCGAACCGACCACGGTGGCGAGCAGAAAAGCAGTGCCTAGTGCTTCGGCGGTGAGGCGGCGAGTCATCTCGTGCGGTCCTGCGTGTGCCAAGGTGATCAGCATAATCCGATTCACCACCGCGACCGGGTCGCTCGATTGATCGGTTGGGCCCGTGGCGGTCCACGGTTGTCGCTTTGGTAATTTTGCGAACTGATGTGTCAACACCAGCGCGGCAGTGCGTGACGTGACGCCACGGATAACGCGCTGCCTATTATGGGTCTTGTCGTACGGTGTGCGTTGTGGTCATGCTGCTGAGCCATTCAGCGTGCTGCCCAGTCATGTCCCCCATCTCCGATGATCTGCCAGTGTACTGGCGTTACTGGGGCAAAACGGCCGGAAGTGAGGGCATGGGTGTTCATCTGCTGCCCTTTCACTTGCTCGACGTCGCAGCTGTAGCCCATCAATTGCTGCGGGCGGGTTCGAGCTGGTCCCGTCAGCTCTCGGCGCTGTCGCACCTTTGTGAAACAGAGGCGCGAGCGTTGTTGGTTCACCTGTGTGCACTGCACGATATCGGTAAATTCGCTGAAAGCTTCCAGTCCCTGCGCCCCGATCTGCGCCAGCACTACTGCCCGGACCAGCACATCGAGAGGACTGAGTACCGGGTAAGGCACGACACTTTGTGCTGGTTGTTGTGGGATCAATCATTGGGTGCGCACATTGAGCAAACGGTTTTGCACCACGACGACACGTACGCCGGGCGCGACGCGTTGGACATTTGGATGCAAGCTGTGTCCGGTCACCACGGGGTGCCACCGGCGCACCCCGCGGAGCCCGTGGGGCAGCACTTCAGCGCAAGTGACATAGCGGCCGCAGTTGCATTCTTCGATGACT
>CALDHJ010000142.1 GCA_937941555.1 uncultured Granulosicoccaceae bacterium
TGCATGTCCACTTCATTGAAGGTGGTGAGCATCGCCGTGCTTTGCTTGGCGTACATGAGACGCTCGGCAATGCGGGCGCGCAGGCGCGTCATCGGAACACGTTTCTGCGCGCGCTCTTCGTCGGAGACTGCGACCGCTCCAGCGGTGGGGACGACCGGTGTCTCGACGGCTGGCTGCGCTGCCGGCGCAGCAGCGGGTGCCGGGCTTGCGGATATCGACGCGGCGTGAGCCTTGACGTCCTCCGGGAGGATGCGTCCGTTCTTGCCCGTGCCCTTGACGTCTGATGCGGTCAAGCCGTGCTGGCTGAGGAGCTGACGCGCCTCAGGGCCGGCTTGGGCGTCGTCATCTGTGGCGGGCGCGTCTGCTGCAGGGGCTGCGGCCGGTGCAGCTGCACTGGCGGCGGCGCCAGCTTCGACCGTGCCGAGCAATTGGCCGGCGGTGACGACAGCACCCTCGTCTTCGGCAATGCTTGCCAGCACGCCGTCGACGGGCGAGGGCACTTCGAGGACAACCTTGTCGGGTTCGATATCGACAAGCACCTCATCCCGGGTGACAGCGTCACCCGCTTTCTTGTGCCAGTTGATGACGGTGGCGTCAGCGACCGACTCGGGGAGCGTGGGGACGTTGATTTCGGTACTCATGGTCTGCTTACCTGCTTGTCTGAGTTCGTTGGGTTGTCAGTGCGCGGCGGCTCAGCCGTCACTGCAGTCGCCGCCGAGCGCCTGCTCGACCAGCTCACGTTGTTGTACGGCGTGGACGCTGGCGTAGCCAACGGCCGGTGAGGGTGACGGTGCACGGCCGGCGTAGCCCAGCTGCTGACCGTCTTGCATCACGCGTTCGATGCGGTGACGGGTTGCGCGCCAGGCACCCTGGTTGCGGGGTTCTTCCTGACACCACAAGACCTCTTTGGCATTGGGGTATTGCGTGATCGCCGCCTTCACTTCGTCATAGGGGAAGGGGTAGAGCTGTTCGAGTCGCACGATGGCAACGTTTTCGCGGTTCTGTTCGCGGCGTGCTTCGAGGATGTCGTAGAAGACCTTGCCCGCACACAGCAGCACGCGATCCACTTTCTCCGGTGCCGGCGAGTCCGGGTCGGCGATCACGGGTTGGAACCCGCCGTTTGACAGCTCGTCGAGCGTTGAGACCGCCAGGCGGTGGCGCAACAGACTCTTGGGTGTGAAAACGATAAGCGGGCGTCGCAGAGGGCGAATCATCTGCTGGCGCAGCATGTGGAAACACTGTGCTGGCGTCGACGGCATCATGATCTGCATGTTGTCTTCGGCGCAGAGTTGCAAAAAGCGCTCGACCCGGGCCGAACTGTGTTCCGGGCCCTGGCCCTCGTAGCCGTGCGGCAAAAGCAGGGTCAGGCCACACAAGCGTCCCCACTTGGCTTCGCCGGAGGAGATGAACTGGTCGATGACCATCTGCGCGCCGTTGGCGAAATCGCCGAACTGGGCTTCCCAGATCACCAGCGTGCGCGGGTCATGGGTGGCGTAGCCGTACTCGAAGGCCATCACGGCCTCCTCTGACAGCACCGAGTCGATCACCAGAAAGCGGGGCTCGTTGTGTCCGAGATTGCGCAGCGGCACATAGGTGCTGCCGTCGACCTGGCTGTGCAGCACGGCGTGGCGGTGGAAAAAGGTGCCGCGGCCGCAATCCTGGCCGGTGATCCGGACGCGATAGTTGTCTTCGGTCAGGGTCGCGTAGGCGAGATTTTCAGCGTAGCCCCAATCCATCGGCGCGGCGCCCGCTGTCATCTTGCGGCGGTCTTCGTAGATCTTGGCGACGCGCGGGTGCAGCTTGTGCCCATCGGGCACGTTGGTCATGGCCTCGCCGAGGCGCTTGAGGGTGTCGGCGTCCACGGCTGTGTCGCCCGGTGTGCGCCAGTCGGTGATGCCGACGTAGGGTGACCAGTCGACCGTGAGACCGGATTTCTTTGACATGGTGTTGTCTTCGATCCACGGCGCGACGGTGTCACCGCGGTCCATGGCGTCGCGAAACGCGGAGACACGCTTGTCGCCTTCACCGGCGGGCACGGCACCTTCGGCTTCAAGCCGTTCGGCGTAGAGCTTGCGCGTGGTCGGCAGCTTGCGGATGACCTTGTACATCTCGGGCTGCGTCGCGGACGGCTCGTCGGCTTCGTTGTGTCCGTGGCGGCGGTAACAGACGAGGTCGATGACCACGTCTTTCTGGAATTGCATGCGGAAATCGAGCGCAAGCTGGGTGACGAACAGCACCGCTTCGGGGTCGTCACCGTTGACGTGGAAAATCGGCGCGTTGATCATTTTCGCGACGTCGGTGCAGTACTCGGTCGAGCGTGCGTCTTCGAGGTTGGACGTGGTGAAACCGATCTGGTTGTTGACCACGATGTGCACGGTGCCCTTGGTCGAGTACCCGCGGGACTCGGCCATGTTGAAGGTCTCCATGACAACGCCCTGGCCGGCGAAAGCCGCGTCGCCATGGACCACGATCGGTACGACCTGCTCGCCCTGGGTATCGCCGTGGTTGTCCTGGCGCGAGCGGACGCTGCCTTCGACCACCGGCGACACGATTTCGAGGTGCGAGGGGTTGAAGGCGAGCGTCAGGTGCATGCCGTGGCCACTGTCCATCTGCAGGTCGGAGGAAAAGCCCATGTGGTACTTCACATCTCCGGCACTGAGCGACTCGTTCTTTTTGCCTTCGAATTCAGAGAAGAGGTCCGCGGGGTTCTTGCCCATCACGTTGACCAGCACGTTCAGGCGGCCGCGGTGGGACATGCCGATCACGAGCTCTTTGACGCCGCTGTCGCCGGCGCGGCGAACCAGCTCGCCCATGATGACGATCAGGCTCTCGCCGCCTTCGAGGGAAAATCGCTTCTGACCGACGTATTTGGAGTGGAGGTACTTCTCCAGGCCCTCAGCCGCGGTCAGACGGTCGAGTAGCCAGGATTTCTGCTCGGGGCTGTACTGCGGTTTGCCGCTGACCGGCTCGACGCGCTGCAGCAACCACTCTTTCTGTGTGGTGTGGTCGACATACATGAATTCGTAGCCGACGCTGCTGCAGTAGGTTTGTTCGAGGTGTTCGACAATTTGCGCCAGGGTGCCCTGTTCGAGTCCGTAGAGCGCGGGCGTCGAGAAGTTGGTGTCGTTGTCGGCCGGAGAGAGGCCGTATTCGTGTAGCTCCACCTCGCGCACGTTTTCGTGCTTTTTGCGGTTGCGGCTCAGGGGATCGATCGCGGCGAGCTGGTGGCCGCGCACGCGGTAGGCGTTGATGAGCTGCGTGACACCAATCTGTTTGTGCGCGTGGTTGAGGCCCTCGGATGAGATCGAGCTCGCCGGACGTCGGCCACTGTGGCGCGCGAGGTTGGTGAAGTGGGCGCGGACGTCCGAGTGCGGGACGTCGCGACCGCTGCCTTCGATGATCGGCAACTTATCGAAATACTCGCGCCAGGCGGGCTCTACCGAATTGGGATCACGCAGGTAGTTTTCGTACTGCTGTTCAAGCCAGGCGGCGTTGCCACCGGCCAACAGGGACGTACTCTGCAGTGCCTTGAGCATTCTCGATTCCTCGTCAGGCTGAGTCGTTGGGTGATACGCGCAGGCCAGCCGACGCGATCAAGGTGCAATGGAGTGATTTGCCTGTGTCGGCACGGCGCTCTCCGCCGATTCGGCGTGAGGGTCTTGGCGCGCGACAGCACGCGCAGCCAGAGCGAT
>CALDHJ010000143.1 GCA_937941555.1 uncultured Granulosicoccaceae bacterium
GGCAGCATCGGCACTACCACGCGTCGTCGCCTGCGCCTTCGACAATCTGCCCGGATCGCAGGGTCAGTATGCGGTCTGCCCGGGCGGCAAGCGCAGCGCTGTGGGTTGCGATCAGCACACTGCGCCGCTCCCGTCGCGTGATCTCCAGCAGGGCATCGAAAACCCGCTCGCCGTTGTCGGCATCAAGTGACCCGGTCGGTTCATCAGCCAGGACCAACGGGGGCTCGGCCACCATCGCACGCGCGATGCCTGCTCGCTGTTGTTCACCGCCCGACACCTGGTCGGGGAACCGCTCTGCGAGGTGCCCGATATCCAGTTGGGCCAAGCGCTGCGCCGCGTGGGTCGCCGCAACATCTGGCGACTTGCCCATAAGCTCGAGCGGCATCGCGACGTTTTCGAGCAGTGTCAAGGTCGGCAACAAGCAGAAATGCTGGTATACAAAACCAACAGTCTCACGCCGCAGCGCCGTCAGCGCCGGCTCCTGCAACTGTTCGACTGCCGTGCCCTGCACGGCGATTCGACCCGACTGCGCACGCACCAGACCGGCAACCAACTGCAGCAAGGTCGATTTACCCGATCCGCTGCGCCCGAGCAGGGCGACACACTCCCCGTCCGCAACGGCAAACGTCACCCCTTCGAGTAGCGGCGCAGCTCCGCCGTGGCGGTAGTGCAGCTCGGAAACGCTCAGCATGGTGGCCTGTCCACAGCGCTCGTCTCACACTGCGTGAACTCACATTGCAAAGGGATAACACAGGACTCTGTTTTCACGTGGGAGCATGTACTCGATAGACGCGGGTGGACACTGCGACAACGCGCAAACTCGTGGGTTCACGCGGTCGAGTCGCACAACGAATCTGCCGGTGCAGCGCACCCTCTCCGGATTGCTGTACTAATCGGCATTCTCGCCGCTGCATTGCCTATGATGGTGCATGCGCCACGTATTGTCTTGCCCCCTCCAACCCGACCGAGTCTGAACCGTGAGCCGACTGTGGAACAAGCTGACTGACTACTTCAGGCAGTCGCAGGTATCGATGACCCCGACCCCGCGCGCCGCGGAACTCCTGCGCCGTCCCGGCGCCATCGACTGTTTTCCGTTCACACGGCCAACCGCCCACACGCGCTACACCTTCAACGGCACGGTTGCGATCAACCAACTGGTTGAGGATCTGGCGCTCACCACCGGCGACCGCGTGCTCATGCCGGCCTACTTCTGCGGGTCTGAACTGGGTCCGTTCGAACACCGTGGTTGCATGTTGGACTACTACAACGTCGCGGCCGACCTGCAACTCGATCTGGACAGCCTGCGCGCGGCGCTCACAGCCGACACAAAAGCCGTCTTCATCACCCACTATTTCGGATTCCCGCAGCGCGACGCGGCCGAAGTGGCAGCGTTGTGCGACGCGCACAACGCCGTGCTGATCGAAGATTGCGCCCACGCGCTCTTTTCGGATGATGCCGGCGGCCCGGTCGGCCGCCACGGTACCTACGCTGTGTTCAGCCCGCGAAAGTCCCTGCCTCTGGTCGATGGTGGCGTGTTGACGTCGAAATCCCCGCTCGCCGGTGGCGCAGCCTGGTCATCCGTTCGCCCGCCGACCCTGCCGGTGTGCGATCGGCTCGTGTACGGCTTGCAACAGTCGGCACGCAGCGGCCACGAACGCGGCGGCGCCGCGTGGCGCCGCCTCGGGATACTGGCCCTGACGCCAGTGTCGATAGCGATCAAGCTGCTGCGCAAACTGAGTCCGTTGAGCCCATCAGACTGGGCCACCGCCGACGTAGAAGGGCCGGCCGCCGTGCCCTTCTACGAAACGCGCATATCGGCGCTCGGCCTGCGCAGCCTCAGCACCTCGGATGCCGAAAACGTGAAAGCGACCCGGCGCGAGAACTACTCACACTGGCTCGAGGCAGCAGCCAGTCTCAAGGATTGCACGCCCCTGTTGCCAAGCCTGCCGCCGGGCGTCTGCCCGCTCTATTTTCCGCTGTTGGTGGACAATCCCGCGACGCTGGTCAAGGCACTTGCCGCTGAGGGCATCGAAGCCTTCTACTGGTGGCCCCATCAGCACCCAGCGGTCGACTGGGCCGATTATTCGCATCTCGCCGATATCAAAGGCCGGGTGATTGCCCTGCCGGTGCATCAGCAACTGGGCAAAGCGACCATCGCGCGGGCGACAGCGCTCATACAATCTGCCCGAGGTGCCGATACCCCGTAGTCAGGCGACGTCTGGCGACTCGCGCCCCGGACGGCACGGCCGCACGCCGTGCCACCGGCTGGTCTGAGCCGCCACATGCCGTTGCCACCTAACCCCTGACGTTTGGTGGCAAACCCATTCACCCATCGAGCACGCAGCAGCGAGCCCGGACACAACGGAACGCCCGTGGTTGCAGTCGCACGTCATTTTCGAAACTACTTGTCGGCCGGGCTGATCGGCAGCCTCATCGGACTGGTCAGTTTTCCGCTGCTGACACGCTCGCTGAGCGTCGAAGAGTACGGTTGGCTGGGCCTTGCGTCGGCGACCCTCACCGCCTTCATCAGCTTTGGCAAGCTCGGCTTGCAATCGGCCATGTTGCGTTTCTTCAGCGAGGCGCGCGCCAAGGGTGAGGCCGCGCTGCGCGAGCTGCTCAGCAACACCGCTGGCATCACGTTGCTGTTGTCTGCCGTGGGTCTCGCTCTCTGGCTGCTCTACAGCGCCACCGTGGTCCCGACCTTGCCAGACGGCAGCATGATGCTGCGCATTTTCTATATCGCCGCCGCTCTGGTGCCGATAAAGATAATCTTCAGCATCGCGACGAGCGTGCTGAAAGCCGATGAGAAAAGCGGGTTTCTGAGCAGTGCGACCGTGGCAGAAAAAGCCGCGAAGCTGCTGCTCATCCTGCTGATCATCTACACCTTCGGTGCGTCGGCCGAGTGGGTCATGGCGTCCACCGTGCTGGTTGAAGCCGTCGTGTTGGCGTTCGTGCTGCACAAGAGTCGGCCCTACCTCGGCAACGCACGACCCACGGTCTCGGCCCGTGTACTCTCGCCGATGATCGCGTTCGGCTTGCCCGCGATGGCGGGAGAGACCGTCGCGGTGCTGCTCGAAATCGGCGACCGCTATGTGATACAGGCCTACCTCGGCGGCGAGTCGCTCGGACACTATTCCGCCGCGGTCAACATCTGCATGTACCTGGAATGGGTGCTGATCCTCGCGTTGAACAGCGCCATCATTCCGCACTACGTGCGTGTCTACGAAGAGCAGGGCCGCGAGGCGACGCTGCGGTTCCTGAACAAGGCGCTGGAGCTCTACGCCGCGGTCGCACTCGGTGTCTTCGCCGTGTTCAGTGCAGCGGCACCTTCACTGATCCTGGTGCTCGCAGGCGAACGGTACGCGCCGGGGCTGGTGGTGATTCCGTGGTTTGCGGCGGCTTTTGTCATGCTGGGTTCAGTGTGCATTGCGGCGTCAGGCATCTACATCGACAAGCGCCCGCGGGCACTCGCCAAGTGGGTTGCAGTGGCCTTTGTGCTCAATGTCTCGCTCAACCTCCTCACCGTTCCCAAATGGGGTCTGGTGGCTGCTGCCGTCGTGACCTTCTTCTCCATGACGGTGCAATGTCTCGGTGTGTACTGGGAAGCGCACAAGACCCTGCCAGTCAAACCGCCGATTCGGGTCGTTGCCAGCAGCCTTATTGCCGCCCTGGTGGCGTTGCAATCGAGCCGTTTGATCGACACCGGACATGTTTTCAGCGATCTGATCGCCTGCGGTCTGTGCGCGTTGTTCGTCTACGTCGGCGTGCTCTTCACCCTCAATGCCCCGATCCGCCGGGAGGCCACTGCACAAATACGCGGCTTTCTAGCCAAGCCGTAATCCGATTCCGCGACAGGGTTCACGGATTTTCTCACTGGCTGAATTATCGTAGTGCGACGTTGTGACCGACATCACTGCCACCATCTCGCCACGGCAATGTTCGGTTCCTCAATTCCGAGGCCCGGCATGCCGATACCCCCGATGACGGCCGGCCGTAGGATCGTCACAGCGTATGTATACAACCCCATACAATAAGAAGAACGACCCCATGAACAACGCCATCGAGCGGTTAGAATCTGAAGTGCGCGGCTACGTGCGCTCATTCCCGACGGTTTTCACGTCCGCGCGCAATGCCAGACTCGAGAACGATGAAGGGGCGTCATACATCGACTTTTTCGCCGGCGCTGGCACGCTCAGCTACGGCCACAACAACCCCCGCGCCAAGGCAGCCTTGATCGCGCACCTCGAACGCGATGGATTGATGCACGGCCTGGACTTGGCGACCGACGCCAAGGTGCTGTTCCTCGAAGCGCTCGAACGCCATGTGCTTTCACCGCGCAACCTCGATTACCGGGTCCAGTTCACCGGCCCAACCGGGGCGAACTCGGTTGAAGCCGCGGTCAAACTTGCCCGCAAGGCCAAAAAGCGCGCCCACGTCATCGCCTTTACCAATGGCTACCACGGCCACAGCCTCGGCGCGCTTGCCCTGACGGGTAACAGCTACT
>CALDHJ010000144.1 GCA_937941555.1 uncultured Granulosicoccaceae bacterium
GGTGGTGCCGGAGGTGTAGACGATCAGCAGCGCGTCGTCGGGTGATGCCGGTTGCGGGATAGTCGTCAGCGCGCCGTGCACGGCATTCCAGGGCGTTCGATCGACATTGATCGTGGCGGTGTCTGTCGATGGCGGCGTGAGCTCCGCCGCGCCGCCGGACAGGGCGTCGTCACAGAGCACCAACGACGGCGTGGCGTCGTCGATCACGAATTGCATTTCGGCAGCGGACAAACGCCAATTCAGCGGCACCAGTAAGGCACCGAGCCTTGCGCACGCGAACAGCGCCACCAGACACTGCGCATGATTCTGTCCGACCCAGGCGATGCGGTCGCCGTGTCGGATGCCGTGTGTCAGAAAACACTCGGCGCAGGCGTCGATCTCGGTGTTGAAATCGGCATAGGTCCACGGCGCTGCGTCGAACAGCAGCGCTGCGGCGTCGGGGGTGTCGCGTGCGTGGTCGCGGATCCAGGTGTCGAGAGTGCGCATGCTGAGCCGGGTCAATCGTCGGTTTCACCGGGGTTATACAACATCGCGCGTCCCAGGCGGTCCTGGCACAGCTCGGCGGTCCAGGGCAGCATCAACGCCCCACAGCGGCTGTCGCGGTAGATGCGCTCGAGCGGCAGGCTCTTCAACATCGATTGGCCACCGCAGGTGCGAATGGCAAGCCGCGCGATGTCGTTGGCGTTTTCCATGACAGTGTACTGCGCTGCCCAGGCACGGCGGATTTGGGCAGGACTCGGGTGTGGGCCGGCTTCCATGATCGCTTGAAACCAAAGGTTCTTGGTTTGCTCAAGCTTGATCTGCATGTCCGCAACCGCGATCTGTTTGGTCGGGTACATGCGGCGTTTGACCGGAGGCGTGCCCGGCATTTCGCCGCGCAGGTAGCGCACACAGAAATCGACTGCCGCTTGCGCCAGTCCGACGTAGGTGGGTGTCAGGGTCATGAACATGTGTGGCCAGGTCGATGCGGCCTTGAAATAGACGCCGCGCGGCATGAGCTCGGCGTCGTCCGGCACCTCGACATTATCAAACAGGAGTGTGCGCGACACGGTGCCGCGCATGCCGAGTGGGTCCCAGTCACCGGTGACGGTGACGCCCTTGGCATCAGCCGGGAGCGCGAGGTAGAGCGTGTTGCTGCGGCTGGGTTTGGATTCGGTGATGTCGGTGCAGAGGATGCCGTAGTAGTTCGCGTGTCCGGCCAGGGATGCGAAGATCTTCTTGCCGTTCACGCGCCAGCCGCCGTCGATCTTCTCAGCCGTGGTGCCGAAGGCCGCCGCGCCCGCCGCGGCCGCGCCACCTTCAGAGAAAGGTTGGGAGTAGATTGCGCCGGTATCGAGAATGCGTTGGTAGTGGATGCCACGGCGCTCGGCGTGCTGGGCGCGCTCGGCGTCCGAGAGGTCGAGGTCGTCGCAGAGGCTGCCGCTCCAAAGGCACGAGCTCACGTGCATGTTGAGGGTGAGTGCCGTCGCGCCACAGAAACGACCAATTTCGGCGGCCGCCATCATGTAGGTCGGGTAGTCGGCGCCGATGCCGCCGTAGCTTTCCGGGATGCAGATGCCGAGCAAGCCTGCGCGGTGCAGATCGGCGTAGTTGGCGACCGGAAAGCTCGCCTCGCGGTCCCAGTCGGCGGCGCGCTCGGCAAACACATTCTGGCCGAGTTCACGCGTGCGGGCGCAGAGCTCGGCCTGTTTGTCGGTGAGTCGGTAAGCGCGTTGGTCGAACAGCGGCTCGATGGCGTCGGTCATGGCGGTGTCATCCCGGTTCGGGCGTCAAGAAAGGTGCGCAAGGTGGTGTTGAACAGGTCGGGCCGCTCCATGTAGGAGAGGTGGCCAAGGCCGTCGAGGCACGCGTACTCGGCGCCCGGGATTTTGTCGGCCATGCGGGCCATCATGGCGGCCGGTGCGTTGGTGTCGTCAGAGCCGGCAATCAACAGCGTCGGGCAGGCGATGCGTGGTAACGATGCGCGGGCGTCGAACACCGTGATGGCTGTCATCGCGGCGCGGTAGCTCGCTTCTGGGACGGCCGCCATGGCGGCGATGGCCGCGTCGCGTGCCGTAGTCACGGGGTTCTGGCCCAGCAGGTTGTCGACAATGCCGGGCGCGAGCGACGCGAGCGTTTCACCGGCATCGAGTGGGCCGAGCCTTGCGTTCAGAAACTGCTGTTGGAAGTCGCCGTCGCGGTTGCCGAAGGCGGGGCTCGTCGCCGAGAGCACGAGCGACTCGACGCGCTCTGGTGCGAGCGCGACAGCGTGCTGGGCCACCATGCCGCCGATCGAGTGCCCGACCAGGGTTGCGCTGTCGAGGTGGTGAGCGTCGAGCAGGGCAATCAGCGCAGCCGCGAGTCCGTCCCAGTCATAGGGGTCGATTGTCGCGGAGTTGGCGTAGCCCGGCATGTGCCACGCGAGGCAGGTGTGCGTGTCTGCAAAGGCGTCGAGTTGGGCCGAGAAAGTGCCGCCGTCGCCGCCGACACCGTGCAGGAAAACCAGCGCTGGCAGACCCGCTTCACCGACGCGTATCGCGCTGGGTGCGTTCATGAATCGGTAACCAGTTCGCCGCGCCGCACGACCTCGGTGCCGTCTAGCGTTATGGTGCAGCCGCGTACAGGGATGTCGAAATGGCCTTCGGTGTAGCGACCGGCGAACTCGTTGGCCCCGGTCGAAAACAGAAAATTACCGGCAAAGGCACGCAACTCTGTGCCGTTGGTGTCGCGCTTGCCATAGAGTGTCATGGCCTCGTAGCGCGCAGCCGGGTTCAGGCCCCAGCCGACGTGCGAGACGGCGTAGGCGTTGCGGTCTCCCCAGGCGGCAAAGTAGCGGCGGTGGAGCTCGGCGTCGGTGCCGTCGCCGCGGATGTTGACGACGTGATCGTCCTCGATGTCGAGTGTGACCGGCTGTTCCAGGTAGCGCTTGAAGGTGAGGTTCAGATCGCCGCGGTCGAGCACGAGGGTGCCGTTGACGGTGTGCGCAGTCGGGAAGGACACCACCAGGCCGCCTGGCCAGTGCGCGAGGGTGCCAGGCTTGTCACTGTATCCCCAGATGCCGACCGTCGATGCGCCGCGCATGTCGATGTCGAGGGCCGTTCCGGCGTCGGATACGACGTTCATGTGGGTGCTTTGTCGCGCGCTGCGGGCGGCCTGCTGCACAACCGGCTTGATGCTGTCGTTCGGCAGCAGGCGTTCGAGCGTATCTGGGTGCTCGTTGCAAACGGTGAGCACCCGAGCACCCGACTGCAGGATGCGCGGCAGCTCGGGTGCGTGCATCAGCCCTTCGACTGTGCAGTCGATGATGAAGTCGGCGCGTTCCAGCGCGGCGAGGGCAGAGGGGTGCGCACGCAGCGCCTGGCAGGCGCCTGTCGAGCGTACCGGCACTGGTGCCTGCTGCGATGGGGTTGGCAGGCTGAGGTGGAGGGCGTGAATGCCGAGCGACTCGAGTGCGAGTTCGGCGAGGTGAGGGTTGATGCTGCGCGACTGGCTTTCAGACAGAATCAGGCAGGATTCGTCCGGTGAGGCGGCGCAGCGTTGGAGCACGGCGCGAAAGGCCTCGATCCACCGCCACTCTATACGGTCTGTGAGCACGCGGAATATCCATGAAAAATGATAATATGAAAATTAATACATTAAATGCGGCAGCACAAGCCATGGCATTCACGGACATCGCCACCACGACACCCGCCGACCTGCGGTCCGCTTTGGGCCAGTTTGCGACCGGTGTGTGCATCCTGACCGGGCGCGACACCGCCGACGCGCCCTTCGGCATGACGATCAATTCCTTCGGCTCGGTGTCGCTCGACCCGCCGCTGGTGATGTGGACACTCGACCGGAGCACCCCCGATCTGGCGCGCTACCTCGCGTGCGAGAGGTTTTGCGTGTCCGTGTTGTCACGTGACCAGGCGGCACTGTGTTTTGCCTTTGCCGATGACCGCCTCGAGCGCTTCGAGGGTCTCGACTGGCCGGACAGCCCCGGCGGATGCCCGACGGTGCCGGGGGCGCTCGCGACCTTTGATTGCCACGTTGACGCACGGCATGAGGTGGGCGACCACACCCTGATTGTGGCCGCTCTGACTGGCGTTAACGCCCCGGGTGGTGAGGCGCTTGTGTACCAGGGCGGTCGCATTGCCGATGCGTTGCCACAGGTGGATGGCCCCCCCGACGAAAGCCCGTTTGTCGAGCGCTATGCCGGCGCACTGCTCGGCCGGGCCAGCGCCGAGGTCAATGCGGATTTCGCCAGAAGCCTGCCCGATGACCTCAAACCGGTGCACTGGCGTATCCTCGCGTGCTTGAGCGAGTCGGCCTTGACGGTCAACGCGCTCGCTGACGCGGTGTTGCTCAAGCAGCCGACACTGACACGCGTGCTCGATGGCATGGTGGCGACCGGGCTGGTGACGCGTGAGAGCGATGCGAGCGACCGGCGGCGGGTGCTGGTCACAGCGACCGACTCGGGTCGAGAGCGAGGTGAGGCGCTGGTGGCTTTGGCAATCGAGCGCGAGCAGGCATTCTTTGCTGATTGGTCGGCCAGCGAACGCGATGTGCTGCACCACTTGCTGCGGCGTCTGCTGGCCGATCGGGCCGATGCCAATGAACAGCCGACGGAAACCGGCGAACAGCCCCCCTCGGGTCAATAATCAGGGGAATTGAACGATAACCCCCTAGAGGGTCCGTATTCGGACCGTGCGCACGGGCCGTGGTCACGTGCAATTGTTTGACAGGATGCCGGAGTCATCGTGCAACCAGATCCAATCAGTGCCTTGCGAAAAGTGATCAATGCGGTAGAGGAGTCCGATCTTCTGACGCCATTGAGCCACATCAATCAGGCGACCCGGCCGGAGGACGCGAGCGATTTCGTCCCGCTGTTGCTGAGCAGTTTTGGTGAATTTCGCGGCAGCGCGCGAGAGTTCAGCGCGCAGGAGAAGCGCGTCTGCGAGATCATGAAGCTCGGCACGCTGTTCCATGACCCGCTCTGGCAAGGCTTGGTGCGCGCACGTGAGATCGCGCCTGATCAGCTTGTTCAGCTGCACGATTTGCACACCCGGATCCATTTCGCCATCAATTACGCACCGGGTCTGCTCGCGCTTTCCGAAGACCGTGACGCCTCGTTCAAACGCGTGCCGGATGACAAATCCGTGCTCGCTCTCGGTATCCGTCCGCTGGACGCGGCGCAGGGCGTTGATACCTCCCAGCTCTCGCACGCACTGCACGGGATCGAGATGGTCTACGTTGCGTGCTGCGCCATGAACGCCTTGGATCCGGGCCAGATTGTTGTCCAGAACTGGCGTGGGCAGCCGTTGCCGATGTTCAGCGTGTTGGTGGACAAAGCCGTCCGCGGTTCAATCGACAACGTCCTGACCGCCATGATCGAGGTGGTCTCCGAACACCAGGGCCACCGATCTCGCATTTCACTGACCGACTCGATCATTGCCTCGACCGTGTTCCGTCAGCTCGATGCGGTCAGTGAAGCCGGGGTGCTTGACGCGCGTGCACACGATGAAACGGCAGAGTTGCTACTCGACGGCTGTCTCGAACTGCTGTCTGCCAGTGTGATCCCGCCGGGCATGCCGCTCGCAACGCAAGCAAAGCTCGACACCCTCGCGGTCATCGCCGAGCACGAAATGCGTGAACACCTCCAGGGGGCGGGGCCCGCCGCGGAGACACCGACCGAGGGGGCTGAAGAGCCTCGTGGCAACGTCGTGCCGTTGATCGGCAGCGACAGCAACAGCGCATACGACAGCGCTGATGAATATGCCGACTCGGACGACGAGTATGAAGAGTACGAAGACGATCACTACGGTGACGAGCCGGATCTCGGTCACGAGTCGGGCCGCTATGCGTCTGTCGACGACGAGCGGCATCACGACGACTTCGATGACGACCCCGAGAACGCCTTGCAGATCGTCGTCGAAATGGACGGTGAGCCGGTCGAGTACGAGACCGAGGCCGAAGCGCATGAGCCCGAGCCTGCTCCCGATGTTGAGTACGTCGAGCCCGAGGTCGTGACCAACAAGGCCTTCAAGCGGGCCCTGAAGGATCTGCGCAAAGGGCGTCGTCGCTGACTGGAGCCGACCGGGGACTCGCCGCCTGCGCGGCGGCGTGCCATAGTTGCTGCTGGATTAGGAGAGCAGCATGACCAGCGCACTGTTTGATCACTCGGATACCGTTCTGGAAGACCTGCCCGACAGCGTTCGCGAGCGGATTCTGGCGGTGCAGGAGAAGGCCGGTTTCATTCCCAATGTCTTTCTCGCGTTGGCACGGCGTCCAGCCGAGTTCAATGCATTTTTCGACTACCACGACGCGATCATGAAGCGTGACAGCGAGACGCTGTCGGTGGCTGACAGAGAGATGATTGTCGTTGTGGTCAGTGCTTTGAGTCGCTGCCAGTATTGCGTCGTCGCGCACGGCGCATTGTTGCGCATCTACACCAAAGACCCGCTGATCGCCGACCGTGTGGCCATCAACCACCGCAAGACCGATTTGAGCGACCGACAGCGCGCGATGCTCGACTACGCCGAGCGCGTGGCGCTGGAGTCGGATCGCATCGGCCCGGCAGACCATGCGCGATTGATCGAGGTCGGATTCAGCGACGAAGACGTCTGGGATATCACGGCAATAACAGCATTCTTTGGCCTGTCGAACCGCCTGGCCAATGCCCTTGGCATGTTGCCAAACACTGAATTTTTCAGCATGGGCCGCTGAAGACACCCGGACACCGTACGACATGAGCGATCAATCTCAACACCCGCATGCGCCGGGCGAAGCACTCTGGCACCCGTCTGCACAAGACGTCGCCGACGCGGATATCACTCGATTTCAGCGGTCTGCAGAAGCCTTGACCGGGCAGCGGTTCGAATCCTACGAGGCGCTGCACGCCTGGTCGATTGAAGACACGGCGGGCTTTTGGGGACTTGTGTGGGAACACTGCGGCGTTATCGCCAGCGAGCAACCCAAACAGGTCTTTGTCCCCGGTGAGACGATCGACTCGTCGCAGTGGTTCGTCGGCGCCAAACTGAATTTTGCCGAGAACCTGTTGCGCCGCCGCGATCAGGACACCGCGCTCTATTTTCGCGGCGAAGACCGCGTTGAGGCCGAACTGACCTGGGAGCAGTTGAGTCGGCTGGTGTCGCGCACGCAGCAGTTGCTGCGTCAGTGGGGCGTTGGTCGTGGCGATGTCGTGGCTGGCGTAATGCCGAATCTGCCCGAGGCG
>CALDHJ010000145.1 GCA_937941555.1 uncultured Granulosicoccaceae bacterium
GATTGAGGCTGTGCGCCAGGCCATCGTGAAGTTCGCGCCTTCAGACCAAAACCTGCTTGTGACCGGAGAGACGGGCACGGGCAAGGAGCTAGTGGCGCGCGCCCTGCATTCTTTGTCAGCCCGTGCGGACGGTCCCTTCATTGCCGAGAACGTGGCGGCAATCTCTGCGAACCTGCTGGAGTCTGAGCTGTTTGGGCACATCAAAGGCGCTTTTACTGGCGCGGACAAAGACAAAAAAGGGCTTGTTGAGCGCGCCGATGGTGGCACTCTGTTTCTCGATGAAATCGGCGACATGCCCTCGGATCTGCAGACCCGGTTGTTGCGTGTGTTGTCCGATGGTGAGTTTTTCCGGGTGGGCGGCTCGCGGCCCTTGCAGTCTGATGTACGCATCGTGGCGGCGACACACCAGGACCTCGAAGAGCGGGTTGCAAACGGGGAATTTCGCGAGGACCTCTTTCACCGGCTCAATGTCATCCGTCTTCGCGTGCCGCCCTTGCGTGAGCGCCGTGAAGACATCCCGCTGTTGTTGAATCACTTTCTGGGCGAGTCAGCTCGCGAGCTAGGCGTGACGCAGAAAATACCAACCGACGCCGTTGTGGAATTCCTCGCGACCCTGCCCTGGCCGGGCAATGTGCGACAGTTGGAAAACACCGCCCACTGGTTGACGGTGATGGCCAGTGGCCGCGAGTTGCACCTGGCCGATTTGCCCGATGCGTTACGCGAGCCGGCAGAGGAGAGTGTTACGGCGTCGGGTGAATGGACGGCTCTGCTGAAACAGTGGGCTGAACTCGCCCTCGCAAATGGCGAGAGCGGCTTGATGCCCGATGCGACCAAGGCGCTTGAACGGTGTCTTATCGGGGTCGCGCTCAACGCCACCGGAGGCCGGCGGCAGGATGCTGCGCGGCTGCTCGGGTGGGGTCGCAACACACTGACGCGCAAGATCAGCGAGCTGGGCATCTGACTTGCGCGTCTAGCGGATAGCCGTATCCGATCTCAGAATCCGATCCATGCGCCACTGCAGCTCGCCGCATCGCTGTCGATCACCCAGGCATCCCCTGACGCACACTCCGGATTCTGCGGGTAGACGATGAAGGCACCGGTGCCAGGGTTGCCATCGTCGATCTTGAGGTCGAGTTGCAACAGCGCAGAGGGCGGCACGTTGGCGCCCGTGATCAGGTGCAGCGCGCCGTCTCCCTGGGCGTCGTTGCTGAGTTTCATGAACCCGCCGTAGGGGTTTGTCGGGCAGGTTGTGGTGGCGCACTCCGTGTCGGCGAGTGCACCCGCGTTGCCGGCGACACCGTCAAATGTGCCAGCGATGAATCCGCCAGCGGCGAGGTGCTGCCAGACCAACGCCACTTCCTGTGGCGAATTTACCCGACCGTTGCCGTCGCCGTTCTGCAGTGCGCCATCGAGCTGGGTGTCGGCGGTTGCGAGATCGCCCGGCAGGGCTCTGTAGCGGTCGACAAAGGCGAACCAGGCGGCATTGACACTGTGAATCTGATTGGCCATGGCGCGCACGCGCGCGTTCTCGATCAATGCCTGGCCTTTGAGAATGCCGCCGAGCATCAAGCCGACGACCAACAGCACCAGGGCAATTTCGATCAAGGTGAATCCGTGTTGGTTTTTCATGTGGGTCCTCCCGTTTGCACGCTGACACAGTGACCGCGTGACACGATCACCCGCAACGCAAGTGGCCTCTCTATTTGTGTAAATCTGGCGCACGCTGCCAGCGCCTGGCGCAAACCTGAAACGCAGGCGGTCAGCTACACTCCGGCTCTCTTCTGCCGCCGAGGCCTGCTGTGCTGATTCGCCTGTTCACCCGGAGTGTCCTGATCTGGATGGTGTCCGGCAGTGCCATGGCCGCGTGCAGCAGTGAGCGCATCGTCGGCTTGTGGCGGGACGCCGTGGTCAAGGTCGAGACCGACGATGGCGCACAGGTGTCGGGCGTTGTGGTGGCGCAGGATCGCGTCGTCACGGTCTGGCATGGTCTCTCTGGCGCCGGGCGCGCGTCGGCTGTGGTTGCGGGTGAACGGCAGGACGCCGCCATTCTTCATGCAGATACCGAGTCGGATCTGGTGTTGTTGGCGGTGCCGACTGGTGCGGTCAGCCCCGTCACCTTGCTCGACCGACATTTGGTTGCGGACGAGTCGGTTTGGGTATTTGGCTGGCCGGCTGGCAAATTTCAGACGGTCGGTGAGGGCCGATACCTCGGCGACTGGCGTGGTTCACTGCGGTTTTCCTCCCTGGTTGCCGCCGGGCAGTCGGGTGGAGCGCTGATCGCCTGCCAGGATGGTCGCGAGATGTTGGCAGGGCTGGTCACTGGCTTCGGTGCCGCCGAGCTGGCCGGCAACCTGCAGCGCATCCCGCACATGTCACTTGCCGTCTCAGCAGCCCAACTGCTTACGTTTTTCAACGGCTCTCACGCGGTGCGCCTGCAGGCTGAATCCCCGGACACCTGATCGGACACAAGGACACGCCATGGGTTGCGCCGATTCGTTGTTGAAACGGGCCGAGCGGCTCTGCGACCTGCATCACCGTGCGCGCTGTGGCGGTCTTGGTACACTCGGGGCGACCTGATCGCGACGAGACGCCATGAACTTCTTCACGAAAAGCCGGATGGTCCGCGAGGAATCCGCCCTGCCGGGGCAGCCGGACCCGATTGTCATCGATCGACCTCACACCGTATTGGGGCGAGATCTGAACCCGCCGTATCCGTCGGCTGCGGAGATTGTCGACCTCGGGATGGGGTGTTTCTGGGGCGCCGAGCGGTTGTTCTGGCATATCCCGGGTGTGCATGTCACCGCCGTGGGGTACGCCGGTGGATACACCCCGAACCCGGGCTACCGCGACGTCTGTTCCGGCTCCACTGGGCATACCGAGGTGGTCCGTGTGGTGTTCGACCCGGCAGCCGTCCCGCTTGAAACCCTGCTCGGGCATTTCTGGGAAGCCCACGACCCGACTCAGGGCATGCGCCAGGGCAACGATGTCGGCACGCAGTACCGCTCGGCGATCTACTGCCAGAGCGAAGACCATCTCGAGCGCGCACGGGCGAGCCGCGATGCTTATCAAAGCGCCCTCGCGGGCAGTGGGGTGCAAGCCGACATCACAACGGAAGTCGCGCTTGCCGGTCCGTTCTATTTTGCCGAGGACGATCACCAGCAATACCTCGACAAGAACCCAGGTGGCTATTGCGGGTTGCGCGGGACGGGCGTGGCCTGCCCGTTGCTGGTCGGGGATGCGACATGAGTGGCAGGGTGAACAGTCCCTGGCGTGTGCCGGGCCGAGGCAAGTGGTCTCTCGCCGACACGCCGACACGCCTGGCGGACGAATCTCTCGATCGCAAGGCGCTCAAGAAGAAGCTCAAGGGCGAAGTGAAGAAGATCTGCGCGCTGCAGGAGCAGCTCTACGCGCACGATCATTTTTCGCTGTTGTGCGTGTTCCAGGCGATGGACGCGGCGGGCAAGGACAGCACGATTCGCGCGGTATTCACAGGCGTCAATCCGGCCGGATTTCAGGTCAGCAGCTTCAAGAAGCCCAGCGCCAACGAACTCGATCAGGATTTTCTCTGGCGCAGTGCGCGTGCGCTGCCGCAGCGTGGCCGGATCGGCGTGTTCAACCGCAGCTACTACGAAGAGTGTCTGGTGGTGCGAGTGCATCCGCAGATATTGCAAGCCCAGCGCCTGCCTCCAGACAGCCTCGACGACGGCATCTGGGGCCGACGGCTACGGTCGATTGCAAACCACGAGCGTCACCTTGGCGAGAACGGGACGCAGGTCATCAAGTTCTTTCTCAACGTGTCACGCGAAGAGCAGGCCGCGCGCTTTCTCTCGCGTCTCGAAGAGCCTGAGAAGAACTGGAAATTCAGCGAGAACGACCTGAAAGAGCGTGCGCACTGGGATGCGTACATGGCCGCTTACGAGGACACCTTGCGCAAGACGTCAACCCGGGCTGCACCCTGGTATGCGATCCCGGCGGACGACAAACCGCGCATGCGGTACGAGGTGGCGAAGGTCATTCGCAAACACCTCGAAGCCTTGCCACTCGCCTGGCCGGAGGTTTCGCCCGATACGCGATCGTCGTTTCGGGACTACGCCGAGCAACTGCGCTCAGGCAGCGTCTGACGCGCGCGCCATCTTGCGGCGGCCCGGGCGGGATGCCGGGCGGTCGCGTGCCGGCCATGGCAGGCTCGCGCGGCGGCGCAACGGTGCCATCATGAGCTCTCGCGCGCGTGGCTCGATGATCAGCGCGATAACGCCACACACCGCAAGCAATGCGGTCAGAAAACCGGCCATGAGCACGAAGCGGTTGACGTCTCCGCCCCAGGTGGTCATGACGGCGTAGCCGGTGTTCTGGTGCAACAGATAGAGCGGATAACTGATAGCGCCAGCACTGGCTGCACCGGGGATGCGCCAGGCGTTGCCTTTGGCGGCAATCGCCGCGAGTGCCGCAAACGCTGCCAGCGTCAGCAGGGTGGCGACCGTGCCTGACAAGGGCGTGTCAAGGTAGGCTGAGACATTGGCGGCGTGGTGCCCGGCGTGCAGTGTGTTCAGGGCTGTGCTCCACAACAGCAACACAGCGGTCAGCCGACGGTGTGTGCCACTTTGCCACCAGTGCAGGGCACAACCGGCAATGAAGTAGGGTGACCATTCCGGCATCGACAACAGGTAGAGCACCCGCGGCAGGCCGATCAGGTGAAACGCCGTGGCAAGGCCGAGCAGCGCGATTGCGACCAACGGCAGCCGGTGCAGTTGACGACTCAGCATCAAGCTGAAAATGATCCCGTAGAACATCAGTTCGATGGTCAGGGTCCAATAGACCCCGTCGACATGCGGCACGCCCACAAAGGTCTGCACCATGCTCAGGTTGACCAGCAAGGTCGACAGTGGCCGCGCCTCGGGGACGTCTGGAAAATAGCCCGCTGCAAGAAACCCGATCGGCACGGCGATCCAGTAGGCGGGGTAGAGGCGTGCTGCGCGTGAGACGGTGAACCGCAACGCGTTGCTGCGTTGCGCACTCTGGAGAATCACATACCCGCTGATCAGAAAGAAAAACGGCACCCCGAGGTAGCCATACTGCAGTAGCTCGGCGGCAGCCGGGAAAGCGATACCGCCCGTCATCCCGTTTGATGGCCCGTATGCCGTGAAGTGGTAGCCGACAACACACAGCGCGGCGAGCAGGCGTGCAGCATCGAGTGCCGTGTTGCGCGGTGGTTGTGGGAGTGACACGGGAAGCACCAAGGCTGTGGATCTGGAAACTGAAGTCCACGCTTCGTGCCACCTGACGGCTTGCGTGCCACCGGCTGGCGTGTCGGCTGACAGGGGAGCCAGGAGCGAACGCTTCCGCGGCGTTTTTTCAGTGGCTGGCGGCTGCCCGCGTCGCTGCCCGTATCGACTCGAGAACCGGATCGACTTCCGGTCGGACACCGCGCCACAGCGAAAAGCTCTCGGCGGCCTGTTCGAGCAGCATGCCCAGACCGTCTGTGGCGTGGGCAGCGCCCTGGCGTTTGCACCAGGTGACAAATGCCGTGTCCTGCGAGCCGTAGAACATGTCGTAGCAGTGGGCGTTGCGCACGCAGGCCGCGGGCACGGCGGGTACGTCGCCATCGAGACCGGTTGATGTGCCGTTGATGATCAGGTCGAACGGGGCTGAGTCGATGTCGTCGAGCCCGCACCCGGCAATGTTGCCGAGATCGGCAAACCGGGCGGCAAGACTGGTCGCTTTGGCGCCGGTTCGGTTCGCGACAAGAATCGATTGCGGATTGGCGTTCAGTAGCGGTTGCAGCACACCGCGCACGGCGCCGCCGGCGCCGATGATCAGCACCCGTTTGCCCTCGAGTACCACGCCCTGTCGCGATTGCAGGTCGCGCACCAGTCCGACGCCGTCGGTGTTGTGTCCACGGATCCGGTTGTCATCGGTCTTGATCAGGGTGTTGATGGCGCCGCCACGCTGCGCCAGTTCGCTGATGTCGTCAGCGATATTCGCTGCCTCTAGCTTGAAGGGCACGGTTATATTGCAGCCACGTCCCCCGCGCTCGAAGAATGCGGTAACCGCGGCCGGGAAGCCGTCGATTGGGGGGCACTCGGCGGTGTAGCGCAGCGACTGCTCGGTCTGGCGAGCAAAGGCGGCGTGGATCTCGGGGGATTTGCTGTGCGCAATGGGGTTGCCGAAAACGGCGTAGTGGTCGGTCACGGCGAACACATCAGCTGCGGGAGTTGCGTAGTTTAACGGCTGTTGGCAACAATGACCCACAGCTACACTGTGTGAGCCCGCTCACGCCCCCCTCAACCTGACGAGAGATGCCGCCGTGCCGAAGCTTACGCCCGGACAATACCCCCGCACCCGCATGCGCCGTATGCGCCGCGATGCCTTTTCGCGCGCACTGATGCGTGAGTCCACGCTCGGAAGTGACGACCTGATCCTGCCGGTGTTCGTGCAGGAGGGGAGCGGGCAGCGAGAGGCAATCGCGACCCTGCCCGGGGTGGAGCGGCTGAGCATCGATCTGCTGCTAGCACAACTCGCGGAGCTGGTGCCGCTCGGGCTGCGTGCGATAGCGCCTTTTCCGGTGGTTGGCCCGGACGGCAAAAGTGACGACGCGGTGGCGGCCTGGGACCCGAATGGTTTGGTGCAACGCGCCGTGGCTGAGGTCAAGGGGGCATTTCCGGAGCTCGGCGTCATGACCGATGTGGCGCTCGATCCCTACACCTCGCACGGCCAGGACGGTTTACTCGGCCCGGACGGTGACATCGCCAATGACGAAACCGTTGAAGCGCTGGTCAAACAGGCGCTCTCGCACGCCGCAGCCGGGGCGGATGTGGTGGCGCCCTCGGACATGATGGACGGACGCATCGGCGCGATCCGCGATGCGCTCGAAGCGGCGGGACACCGAAACGTTCGGATACTGAGCTACGCCGCGAAGTACGCGAGCCACTTCTATGGCCCATTTCGCGATGCCGTCGGGTCCAGCGCGAACATTGCTGGTGGCAACAAGAACACCTACCAGATGGACCCGGGCAACAGCGACGAGGCGATACGGGAAGTGGCGCTCGACCTCGACGAGGGGGCGGATATGGTAATGGTCAAACCCGGCATGCCCTATCTCGACATCGTGCGACGCGTGAAAGACACCTTTGGCGTGCCCACCTGCGCCTACCAGGTCAGTGGCGAATACGCGATGTTCAAATTTGCGGCGAGTGCGGGCGCGCTCGACGAGCGTGCCGTGGTGCTCGAAGCACTGACGGGGTTTAAACGCGCCGGTTGCGACGCCATATTGACCTACTTCACGCCAAGCGTCCTGCGTTGGCTGTCGGAGGAATCACAATGAAAACAACCCTGTACCAGACCCAGCTGTGCGGCTTTTGCGGCATGGTGCGGCGCGCCATCTCACAGCTCGGCCTTGGCGACGTCGTCGCCGAGCGCTATCTCGAGTCCGATGCCGAGGGCGTGCGGGCGTTACAGGAGGGCGGTGGCCAGGTGCAGGTGCCGTGTCTGCTGATCGAGCGCGATGGCGAACCGGCGCAGTGGCTCTACGAGTCGTCCGACATCATTGCCTTTCTGCAGCAGAACGCCGAGCGGCTCAACGCCTGACGGAGGTGTCGGTGGCGCAGTGCAGGGTGGGCAGGGGAAACAGGACACTCCCCCGGTGGAACTGGCCAAAAAACCTTGAACCATAAGGTTCAGGTGGGAGGCGAAGGGACCGATTTAGGCTTTCCGCCGTGGCGGACGTGCTCACTGTCGATCGCACACTGCTTCCCTGGGTAGAGAATTAAGGCTCAAGGGTATACCCAGCCAGTTTTGG
>CALDHJ010000146.1 GCA_937941555.1 uncultured Granulosicoccaceae bacterium
CGGTAGACCTCGTCACACAGTACCCAAGCGCCAACGCGGTCCGCGATGGCAACGATGGCCTCGAGCTGGTCCCGGGGAATCAACGCACCCGTGGGGTTGTTGGGGTTGGTCAGGGCGATCAGGCGTGTGTTGTTGTTGACGGCCGCGGCCAGTGCGTCGAGGTCGGGCAGCCACAGGTTGTCTTCGCGCAGGGCAAGTGTTTTGATGTCGGCGCCGAGGCTCGCGGGAATCGAATAGTGTTGCTGGTAGGTTGGCACCACACTGACCACGTGATCGTCGCGGCCGACCAGGGTTTTGTGCACCAGCATGTTGGCGCCGATGGTGCCGTGTGTTGTCGTGATCTGCTCAGGCGTGGTGTCCCGGTAGCGCTTGGCAATGGCGACGCGCAGCCGAGGCGATCCCTCGATGTCGCCGTAGGTCATACGGCGATCGAGCAGGGCAGACAGGTCGTGATTGTGTTGCCCGGTGAGTTCGAGCAATTCGTTCAGGCTCAGGCTGTCGACACAGGTCTCGGCGAGATTCCAGTCACACCGCGTCTCCCATGCGTTCATCCAGATTTCGACGCCGAAGGGTTCGATGTGCATGGCTGCATGCGCCCGCTGAGAAGAGGGCAGTGATGTTACCAGAGCCCGTTTGAGCAGGCTGACTGACCGGGTCTGCGGATGACACAGGTTTGTGTGCTAGCCACGAGAGCTTGAAATGTGTGGATGTGTCAGCCTCAGTCTCTTGTGTGACCTGAGAGCGGCGGTGCAGGCGCGGCATGCGTGACGTTCAGGTCTTGCGCATGCCTCGCCCTTGCCTCGGGGCCAGATGAAGGCCTAGATCGCGAGGTACTCGTTGCGCAGGGCCTCGTCGTTGAGCACAGCCTCGGCGCTGCCGTCATACACAACGTGACCGGTGTCGAGGATCACCGCACGGTCGGCGAGACTCAGTGCGGCGACAGCATTCTGCTCGACGATGATGGTGGTGATGCCGATGTCGCGGATCTGGCTGATGACCTTTTCGATCTCCTGCACGATCACGGGGGCCAGGCCCTCGTAGGGCTCGTCAAGTAGCAGCAGCTTCACGTCGCGAGCGAGGGCACGCGCTACCGCCAGCATCTGCTGTTCGCCACCGGAGAGCGTGGTGCCCTCCTGTGTACGGCGTTCGCCCAGGCGCGGAAAGAGCTCGTAGATGCGCTCGAAAGACCAGCCGATCGGTGGATTGATCTGTGCGAGCTGGAGGTTCTCCTCGACGGTCAGGCCCTGAATGATGCGGCGGTCTTCAGGCACCAGCGCGAGGCCATGTTGGGCGGCCTCGTAGCTCTTCATGTCGTGCAGGGCGTTGTTGTTCAACCAGATTTCGCCCTGGTGCACTTCCGGGTCACCGGTGCGCGCGATGGAGCGCAGGGTTGAGGTCTTGCCGGCACCGTTTCGACCGAGCAAGGCAAGCACTTCGCCCTCGTTGATGTCGAAGCTCACGCCTTGAACAATGTAACTCTCGCCGTAGTAGGCGTGGATATCCCGGACACTGAAGTAGGGGCGCGAGCCGTTCCCTTTCTCGTTGCTGTCACGCATGCTGACTTGTGCATTCATCGCTGTGCTTCCTCAAACCTGCGCTTCGCCAAGGTACGCTTCGCGCACTTTCGGGTGGCCTTTGATGTTTTCCGGAGTCTCTTCGACCAGCGGCGAGCCCTGCGCCAGCACCGTGATACGCTCGGCAAGTGAGAAGACCACGTGCATGTCGTGTTCGATGATTGCCATGGTGATGTCTCGGCTGTCGTGGATCTCTTTCAGGAGATCGATCGTATTGTTGGTGTCGGCGCGCGCCATGCCGGCGGTCGGTTCATCGAGCAGCAACAACTTGGGTTGTTGAACCAGACACATCGCCATTTCCAACCGGCGTTTGTCGCCACGGCTCAGCGATGCTGCGTTGATGTGCCGTTTGTCCTGCATGTTGACATCGATCAGGATCTGTTCGGCCGTGTCGCGGATGTCGGCCTGGCCGCGCACCGCGCCCCAGGCGTTGAGCTCGAAGGCGCCGTCGCGCTTCGCGAAGCAGGGGATCATGACGTTTTCGATGACGCTCAGATCGCCGAAGATTTCCGGTGTCTGGAACACGCGGCTGATGCCCATCTGATTGATCTCGTGCGGGTTGCGCCCAAGCACCGATTCGCCCTGGAAGGTCACGCTACCGGAATCCGGGATCAACATGCCAACGAGGCAGTTGAGCAGGGTGGACTTGCCGGCGCCGTTGGGGCCGATGATGGCGTGCACCGAATTCTCGGCGACGCTCAGGTTGACGTCGCCCAGTGCTTGCAAACCGCCGAAGCGTTTGTTGACGCCTTTGACTTCGAGTATGCCCATGGTGTCAGTGCCTCAATTTGCCGCGGTTGATTGCGTGTCGGTGGTGGTGTTCTTCTTCTTGCGCTTGAACAGCCCGCCGATGCGTTGGCCACCCTCGACAAGACCGCCGGGCAGGAAGATCACCACCAGCATGAACAGCAGGCCCAGTGTCAGGTGCCAGCCCTTGCCGATGAACGGGTGGATCACCGCAACCATGAAGTCCTCGAGCCCATCGGGCATGAACGCAAACCACTGGTGCAGCAGGTTGTCGTTGATCTTCGAGAAGATATTCTCGAAATACTTGATCATGCCCGCACCGAGGACAGGGCCGATCAAGGTGCCAACGCCGCCGAGGATGGTCATCAGCACGACCTCGCCCGAGGCGGTCCACTGCATGCGTTCGGCACCGGCGAGCGGGTCCATCGAGACCATCAGGCCACCGGCGAGCCCCGCGTACATGCCGCTGATGACGAAGCAGGCGAGCATGTAGGGTTTGGTGTTGAGGCCGGTGTAGTTGAGGCGACGCTGGTTCGATTTCACCGCGCGCAGCATCATGCCGAAGGGCGAGCGGAAGATTCGGATCGCGACATAGAAGGCGACCAGCATGATGATCGCGCAGACGTAGTAGCCCGCGTTGAAAGTCCAGAGCCAGCCGCCGACCGAGAGCTCGTAGGACGCGCGCATCTCGAGTCCGAAGAGTTCCGGCGCCGGGATGTTGCCGCCGCTGGTGGCGCCGCCACCGAGAAACTCGGGGAAGATGCGCGGGTCGTTGAGGCCGGTTTGCAAGCCGGTCTCACCGCCGGTGATCGGCGTCAATACCGATGCAGCCAGCGCAAATGACATCTGTGCGAAGGCGAGGGTCAGGATCGAGAAGTAGATGCCCGAGCGCCGCAGCGAGATGTAGCCGATCAGGATCGAGAACAGCCCTGCCACCAGAGTCGACATGATGATGGCCGGGATTACGTTGATCGTGAGCAGCTTGAGCATCCAGACGCCGGCGTAGGAGCCGACACCGAGGAAGGCTGCGTGGCCGAACGAGAGGTAGCCCGTGAGACCGAACAGGATGTTGAAGCCGATCGCAAAGATGCCGAAGATCACGAAGCGCTGCATCAGGTCGGGGTAGCCTGCATTGAACTGCGCGAGCGCCGAGTTCTCGGGAAAGGGGTTGAGCAGTATGGGCGCGAAGGCGACCAGGGCGGCGACTATCAACAACAAGCCGGTGTCTTTTTTGTCCAATCCAAACACGGTCAGTCCTCCATCACGCCTTTACGGCCGAGAAGGCCCCGAGGACGGGTCAGCAATATGATGATGGCGACAAGGTAGATCACCACCTGGTTGATGCCGGGCAGCGCTTCAATCACTGCCTGCAACGACGCGAAACTCTCCAGAATGCCAAGCACGAAGCCCGCGAGTACCGCGCCGCCGAGTGAGCCCATGCCACCGACAACCACCACCACGAAGGAGATCACGAGAAAGTCCATGCCCATGTGGTAGTTGGGAGAATTGATCGGGGTGTACATCACCCCGGCAAGACCAGCAACCGCTGCGGCGATACCGAACATGATCGTGAAACGGCGGTCGATATTGATGCCGAGCAGGCCGACGGTTTCGCGGTCTGCCATGCCCGCGCGCACCACCATCCCGAAGGTGGTGAATTGCAGGAAGGCGAAGACGGCGGCGATCAGCAGTGCCGAGAACAGGAAGTACACGATCCGCCAGTAGGGGTAGATGATGGCGCCCGGTTCGCGCCCGATCAGGGCGCCGAAATCGAAGGAGCCGATGAAGGCTTCGGGTGCCGGGGTCGGGATCTGGTTTGCGCCGAAATAGTATTTGACGATTTCCTGTATCACGATCGCGAGGCCGAAGGTCACGAGGATCTGGTCGGCGTGCGGACGCTTGTAGAAGTGTTTGATCAGCCCGCGTTCCATCACGACGCCGATCAGGATCATGATCGGAATGGCAAAGAGTATCGACAAGGGCACGGCCCAGTCGATGATGGTCTGGCCGGCGGCCTGGCCGAACCAGTCTTGTATATAGGGCACCTCCACCTTGAGTGGGTTGCCGAGAAAGTCCTTCTTCGATTCGTCAATGACGGTGTGACTGAGTGTCAGGATGCGGCTCAGGGTCACAGCACAGAAAGCGCCGAGCATGAACAACGCACCGTGGGCGAAATTCACAACGCCGAGTGTGCCGAAAATCAAGGTCAGGCCAAGAGCGATCAGCGCGTAGGCGCTGCCCTTGTCCAGGCCGTTGAGTACTTGAAGAATGAACTGGTCCATCTGGCCCTCTCAGGTCAGTCTGGTTGTTGATACGGGCCGCGTGGAAGACGCGCTGCCCCGGGGATTTTGGGGTTCTGAAATAAAATGTGCCCCGCACATAACGTGCGGGGCACAGTCTTGCTCAGCCTGCGTTGCAGGAACCGAGCTCGCCACCGAAGATGGAGGCGTCGTACGTGACCTGGCTGACAGGAGTCACTTCCACGATCTCGAGCAAGTCGAAGTCGTTTTCCGGGTTT
>CALDHJ010000147.1 GCA_937941555.1 uncultured Granulosicoccaceae bacterium
CGAAGGCGAGCGCGTCAAACAATTCACCATCACTGACGGCGACCGCGCCAACGCAGTCAAAACAGCGATCAACGACGCGGCCAAGGGCACACTCACCGTTGCCAAGGTCGAGAAGAAGCAGCGCAAGCGCAACCCGGCGCCACCGTTCACGACCTCAACCATGCAACAGGAAGCCGTGCGCAAGCTCGGGTTTTCCGCGAGCCGCTCCATGCGCGTCGCGCAGCAGCTCTACGAAGGCATCGACATCGGTGGCGAAGTCACAGGTCTGATCACCTACATGCGGACCGACTCGGTCAATCTCGCCGACGAGGCCGTGGCCGAAATTCGCGGCTACATCGCCGAGCGTTACGGCGCCGACAACGTGCCCGAGACGCCGAACGTCTACAAGACCAAGAGCAAGAACGCGCAGGAAGCCCACGAGGCCATCCGACCGACCGACGCCACGCGCACGCCTGACGAATTGAAGAGCGTGTTGCCACCCGACCAGCTCAAGCTCTACACCATGATCTGGCGACGCACCGTGGCGAGCCAGATGATCTACGCCACGCTGGATCAGGTGTCGATCGATCTGGCAGCGGACGCCCAGAACAGCTTCCGCGCAAGTGGTTCCACTGTCCGCCACCCCGGCTTCATGGCGGTGTACATGGAAGGCACCGACGACGACAAATCAGACGACGACGACGAAAAGCGCCTGCCGGCGATGGCCGAGGGCGACACCATCTCGCTCGACGAGATCAAGCTCGGGCAGCACTTCACCGAGCCCCCGCCGCGCTTCTCGGAAGCGAGTCTGGTCAAGGCGCTCGAAGAACACGGTATCGGCCGTCCGTCGACCTACGCCGCGATCATCAGCACATTGCAACACCGCGACTACGTCGAGATGGACGGACGACGATTCATCCCGACCGATGTCGGCCGAGTGGTGCACCGCTTTCTCGCCAAGCACTTCACGCGCTACGTCGACTACGACTTCACGGCCAACCTCGAAGACCAGCTCGACGCCGTCTCGCGCGGTGAGAAAGACTGGGTGCCGTTGATGCACGACTTCTGGACCCCGTTCATCAAACAGGTCAATGAGAAGGAAGAAACCGTTTCACGCGACGAAGCGGTTCAGGCACGCGAGCTCGGCACTGACCCGAAAACTGGCAAACCGATCAGCGTTCGCATAGGCCGCTACGGCGCCTTTGTGCAGATCGGCACGCGCGACGACGAAGAAAAACCGACCTTCGCCGGCCTCAAACCCGGCCAGAAGATGGATTCCATCACGCTGGAAGACGCGATCAAACTGTTTGATTTGCCGCGGCACTTCGGGGAAGACGACAACAAGATATCTGTCGCCATCGGGCGGTTCGGTCCCTACGTCAAATTCCACTGCAGCGACGACGACAAGGTCAAGTACGCGTCCATCAAGGAAGACGACCCGTACACCATCACGGAAGTCCGCGCGCGTGAACTGGTCGCCGAGAAACAGGAAACCGATCGCAACCGCGTGATCAAGAAGTTCGAAGGCACGGATATTCAGCTGCTGAATGGACGTTGGGGTCCATACCTGAGCGACGGCGTGAAGAACGCCAAGCTGCCAAAGGAACTCAAGGAAGACCTCGAAGCGCTCAAGGCGATGGACGTCGCGACCGCTGAGAAAATGATCGCCGAAGCGCCCGAAAAGCGCGGCAAGAAAGTGGCCGCAAAGAAGGTTGTTGCGAAGAAGGCACCGGCAAAGAAAGCGGCGGCAAAAAAGAAAGCCACGTCGAAGAAGAAGGCGACGTCAAAAAAGAAGGCAGCATCGAAAAAGAAAGCCACTGCCAAGAAAACGACCAGCTCGCGCAAGGTGACGGCCGCAGCAAAGTCGGACGGTGACGCCACCGGCTAGTGGTGTTATCCGGTAGATGACCGCTCCGCTGATATCGGCCGCCGCCGCCTCAGCCATCGTCCGTCGCGGTGGCGTTGTCGCCTACCCGACCGAAGCGGTCTACGGGCTCGGTTGCGACCCACACAACCCCGATGCCGTTGCCCGCGTGCTGGAAGTGAAAACCCGCCCGCAAGACAAAGGACTGATCCTGATCGCGAGCCAACTCTCGCAACTGCAAGACTGGATCGCCCCGTTGGACGACGTGGCGCGTGCGCGCGTCGAATCGACCTGGCCCGGTCACACCACCTGGATCGTCCCGGCCAGCGACGACTGCCCTGCTCTACTCAGCGGCGGGCGCGACACGGTCGCCGTGCGGGTCACGGCGCACCCCATCAGCCGCGCGCTGTGTGATGCCGTAGGGCACGCCATCGTCTCCACCAGTGCCAACCGAAGCGGCGAGCCCGCCATTCGTGACATCGCCTCGCTTGGAGGCCTCGACGGTATCGACGCGATCGTCGAGGGCAAACTGGGTAACGCGACTGACCCGAGCGCGATTTACCGCCTCAGTGACGGCGCACGCTTGCGTTGACGATCAGAGGTCGAGCGTCTCGACCAGCCAGTCTCGGGTCGCTTCGACCAACGGCGCCGTCAATGTCGGGCTCAGGATGTCGCCGGCAATCACATGAGAATAGGGGTCGTTCAGCGGCTCGACGTCAACCGGAAACAGCGCCACCGCTCCACCCCAGCGCGACGCGACATCGCGCGTGACGCTCGCATCAACCACCTGATCGGCGTCACTGAACACGAAAAAGGCCGGCACAGCCAGGCTCTCGAACGCGATGTCGCCTGCTGCCGCGACCGAAGCTGCCATCGGCAACAGCGCAAGGTTCGGGTAGCGGTTGGTCCAGTAGACGCCGTGATCACGATTGTGGGGTTCCCATTCGCGGTACTCGCCAACCAGCAGCGGCACCAACTGCCGCGCAAAGGGCATGGTTAGCAACGCCGACCCGGCAGCCTTGACCCGAAAATTCGGCGACACCATGACTACAGCCGCCATCTCGCCGAATGCCGCTGGATCTGCGGCCGCAATCGCGGCCAGCGTCCCTCCGGTGGAGGTGCCGATGACAACAACTCGCTCGCCAATCGCCTGTCCGATCGCAATCGCCTCTGCGGTGTCGTTGACCCAGTCCTGAACAGTGGCCTCCGCCAGCGCGTCTCCGGGACGACCGTGACCGCGCAACCGTGTGAAATGCAAGTTGGCACCGAGCGCCGCAGCGAGGTCGTCGGCGAAGGGGCGTGTCTCGGCAGACGTGGCCGAAAACCCGTGAACGTATACGATAGAGACGGGTGTGCGCTCGCGAGATGTGGGATCACTCCAGACAATTTCCTTGGCAACTCCGTCGGTCAGGTCGTCATGGTTCGCCTCGCGCTCGGCGAGCCAGGCGTCGAGATCCGCGGGAGCGGACGGAAACGCCGCCACGGGCGACAGCCCGACCGGCTCTCGCGGGCCGAGAAACCACAACCCGACCAACACCACGGCCAGAACCGCCACCACACGAAAGACGATCAACACGTCACACCCCTGCCGTGTCGAACCGGCGCAGATCGCAGCCAACCTGGCATTCGGTCGTCAGACCACACGGTCGAGCGCCTCGACAAAGCGCGCCACCGCCGCCTCGGTGTCGGCCAACTTGTCGAGGCCGAACAAGCCGATCCGAAACGACTGGTAGTCCGACCGCTCGCCGACTTGCAAGGGCACGCCGGCGGCGATCTGCACACCGGCGGCGGCAAAGGCACTGCCATTCTGCCAATCGCCGCGATCGGTGAAACAGACCACGACACCCGGCGCTTCGAAACCGGGCGCTGCCACACTTTGGATTCCACGCTCCGCCAACGCCGCGCGAATGCCCGCCCCCAGTTCGAACTGCTGATTGCGCAAGTTCTCGAGACCGACCTCTCGAGCTTCCTGCATGGCGTCGCGCAAGGCCACCAGGCCCTCTGTCGGAAGGGTCGCGTGGTAGGCGTGTCCGCCACCGGTGTACGCACGCATGATCGTCAGCCACTTCTTGAGATCAGCGGAAAAACTGGTGCTGGTCGAGGCCTCGACGGCCTGCACGCCCCGCTCGCCCAACATCACAAGTCCGGCACATGGTGTCGATGACCAGCCTTTCTGCGGCGCACTGATCAGCACATCCACACCAAGCGCCCGCATGTCGATCCACGCGGCCCCGCTGGCAACGCAGTCGAGTACAAACAGACCACCGACCTCGTGTGCAGCGGTAGCAACTGCCGCGATATAGTCGTCGGGCAGGATCATGCCCGATGACGTTTCCACATGCGGCGCCACCACAACCTCGGGTCGCTCGGAGGCGATGCTCGCGAGCACCTCCTCGAGCGGTGGTGGTGTGAACGGAGACGCGGTTTCGTTGCCGAGCTGCCGCGCCCGCAACACCGTCTCCGAGGCGACGATACCGCCCATCTCGAAAATCTGCGACCAACGGAAGCTGAAGAATCCGTTGCGAATGACGGTGCAGCGCTTGCCGGACATCAGCTGGCGCGCCACCGCCTCCATCGCGAAGCTCCCGCCACCGGGCACGACAATGGCCGTCTCGGCGCTGTAGGCCTCGGCGAGCCAGTTGTGGATATCACGCATGGCTGACTGAAAACGCGCCGACATGTGGTTCAGAGAGCGATCAGTGAACACGACGGAATATTCAAGCAAGCCGTCCGGATCGACGGTGGGGAGCAACGAAGCCATGGGTGTCCTCTCAAACATTCGGGTTGCACGCCACCGCCGGCAGCGCGAGTCGCCAGTCTATCAATCCCGCCCACTCGAATGCGTCCGAGCACGCACGTCTGACCGACCGAAACTGTTCTGATCACCCGAGCAGACGGAGGTCAGCACCACGTGACGCGCTCTGACGGAAAGACTCAGGTGCGGCCGTGTCGAGGGCTGACGTAGAATGCGCCGATGAATACCGATGTCGATGAAAGCGCCGTTCACACCTACCTGCTCGGCTTGCAAGACACACTCTGCCGTGAATTTGCCGCGCTCGATGGCAGCGGAGAATTCATCAGTGACAGCTGGACCCGAGAGGCCGGTGGTGGCGGCCGGTCACGCGTTCTCACCAACGGCCGCGTATTCGAACAGGCCGGTATCAATTTCTCACACGTCACTGGCGACACGCTGCCGCCATCGGCCACGGCCAACCGACCGGAACTCGCCGGCGCCCGTTTCGAGGCGATGGGGGTGTCGTTGGTGCTCCACCCGCACAACCCCTACGTGCCGACCAGCCACGCGAACGTTCGGTTCTTCGTCGCGACACCCGAAGACGCCCCACCTATCTGGTGGTTCGGAGGCGGCTTCGATCTCACACCCTACTACGGCTTCATCGACGACTGCGTCCACTGGCACCGCACCGCCGAACGCGCCTGCGCGCCCTTCGGTGCGGCGCTGTATCCCCACCTGAAAACCTGGTGTGACGATTACTTCCACCTCAAACACCGCGACGAGCCTCGCGGCGTCGGCGGTCTGTTTTTCGACGACCACAATGCCGACGGCTTCGCGTCGTCATTTGCGCTGATGCAATCGGTCGGCGATCACTTCCTGCCGGCGTACGGCCCGATCGTGTCGCGCCGCCACGACACGCCCTACGGCGAGCGCGAGCGCGACTTCCAACTCTACCGCCGCGGCCGCTACGTCGAGTTCAACCTGGTCTGGGACCGCGGGACCTTGTTCGGCCTGCAATCGGGCGGCCGTACCGAGTCGATCCTGATGTCACTGCCACCGAACGTCCGCTTCCGCTACAACTGGCAGCCCGAGGCCGGAACACCGGAATCCGAACTCACTGAATACTACCTCCAGCGGCGGGATTGGCTGGGTGAAAACCCGAGCAATATCCAGCCGTAGCACTCACATCCGACACTCTCAAGACTACGCCCAAGTTGCCGCAACCTGTCACATCAGTCACTGCCTCGCGGCTCAGGATTTGCCTGTGGGTGCATATACTTCCGTTATTCACTTCCTGATTGGTACTGCCCCGTGACAGACAACACGCTGCCCTCCATTGAACGTTATGAAAACCACCTCAGAGAGACCGGTGAATGGTGCTTGCGCAGCGTTCAACACGGTAAAGGGGGCTCCTGCGCGCACTACTCGCCGCTGCTGGGCTGGTCGAAGCCCTACCCGGAGACGTCGGGCTACCTGATACCGACCCTGATCAAGCTCGCCGACCACCTCAAGGACGAGCGCTACCGCGCCGCCGCAGTGCAGGTCGGCGAATGGCTGCTGTCCATCCAGTCGACCGAGGGCCACTGGCACGGCGGGCTGCATCCCAACACCAATACCGACGGATCCGTCTTCAACACCGGGCAGATCCTCAAGGGCATGGCCGCCCTGTTTCGCGACACGCAGGACGAGCGCTGGCGTGAAGCCGGTGCGCGTGGCGCGTCGTGGCTGGCAGCCGGCGTCGGCGAAAACGGGCTCTGGCCTCCCGGTGACTACCAGTCGGAGGCGACGCCCTCCTACTACAGCCATGTCGCTTGGCCGATGCTCGAAATGGTCTCGATCACCGACGACAAAGTCGTGCGCGACGCAGCCTGTCGCTACCTCGACACGATCAAGATGCGCATCAAGGACAACGGCGTGGTGTCGCACTGGGGCTTCAAGGAAAACGGCCCGGCGTTCACCCACACCATCGCCTACACCATCCGCGGTTTCCAGGAGAGCGCTCGCCTGATCGACGATTTCGAGCGCTACCATGCGCCGATGATCCCGGCGCTCGAAACGCTCTATGGCAAAACCGAGCGTAGCGGCGGCAAATTGCCCGGCAGCTTCGATGAAAATTGGCAAGCGACAGGTGACTACGTCTGCCTGACCGGCAACGCACAACTCGCGATCTGCTTCCTGTTGCTCGAGTCGCATGAAACCGATTTGCGCCTGGTCAATGCGGCGTCGAAGCTCAATGACTACGTCGCATCGGCCCAGCGCAACAGCATGCCGCTCGGCGGCGTCAAAGGCGGCGTTGCCGGCTCCAAACCGCTGTGGGGCAAATACATGATTGCCCGCTACCCCAACTGGGCAGCGAAATACTTCTGCGACTCGCTGCTGTTGAACATGGCACGACTGAACCAGGCGAGCGCGGACAACACCGACGGTGCCACGCTCGGAGGCGATCAGGCGGCCGCAGCGTGAAAATTGCGCTGACTGCCGGATTCGACAAGTCCCTTCCGGCGTTGCTGATGGCGGAGGGGCTGCGCGCCCGTGGCCACGAGGTTGTCGGCGTGGTCGTGGTATCGCCGTTCACGGTCAGCCGGCTTCGCGAGACAATCGCTAGCAAGGGCTTGTCGGGCTTGCAAAAAGCCGTTGGCAAGCTGTTGCGTGGCGTCGAGAGCAACACAGCAAGCCAGAGACCGAATCCGCTCGAGGGCATGGCTGCTGCGCAGTCCCTGACGACCCGGTCGCTCAAGGCCTGGTGCACAGAACACAGCGTGCCCTACCACTCGGTCAAGTCGATCAATGGACCCGACGCCGTCTCGGCAGTCAGCGACGCTGATGCGCTGGTCTACGGCGGCGGTGGCATCCTGCGCAGCGCGCTGATCGGGGCCGTCGACGGACACGTCATCAACCCGCATTGCGGGCCGTTGCCCGAAATTCG
>CALDHJ010000148.1 GCA_937941555.1 uncultured Granulosicoccaceae bacterium
ACGCAGGCGTTGTCGACTCGGCTGCCACCATCGTCGACGGCGACCGCGTCGTGCTCTATGTCTGGTACGACAACGAGGCTGGCTACAGCAGCCAGGTAGTGCGGGTGATGCAGCAGGTCGTGGGACTCGACATGCCGGTGCTGCCCTCGGTGTAATTGAGGCTCGGCCGCGAAGCGCCGCGTCGGTCGGCAACTCCCCCGCCCGACGCCCAGCGTGACGCCGGGCGAAAACCCGGTTACGCGAAGGCTCTACAGCGGCCCGATCTTCAAACCGTGCGGTTCCTGCACGGCTGAAATCTGCTCGCGCAGATCGAGCACATGCTGATCCCAGTACCGCGGCTCTCCGAACCAGGGGAAGGCCGCGGGAAAGGCCGGGTCGCTCCAGCGCTCGGCGAGCCAGCCGGCGTAGTGAAGCAGACGCAACCCGGCAAGCGGAGCGATCAATGCGAGCTCGCGTTTCGGAAACGGCCGGAACTGCTCATAGCCCTCGGACAACTCGGCCAGAGCCACATTGCGCGAAGCGGTATCGCCCGACAGGAACAGCCAGAGATCCTGAATCGCCGGGCCCGATCGCGCATCGTCGAAGTCCACGAGCAACATGCGCTCATCCCGCGCCAACACATTGCTCGCATGGCAATCGCCGTGCAAGCGAATACGCGGGTACTCGCCAAAAGCGGCTAACGCCGACTCGACACGCCCGAGCAGATCACCTGCCACGCCTTCATAAACGCTGCGCATGTTGTCCGGCACCAGATCACTCGACAGCACACGCGCTATTGCTGCGTGGCCGAAATCCGCGGTGTTGATGGCCGGCCGGTGCGCAAAGTCGCGCTGCTCGCCAACCAGATGCAAGCGGCCCATGATCTGACCCACACGGTAGAGCTGGTCCAGTTGATCGAGCTCGAGTGCATAGCCACCTCGACGCGGGTAGATCGCCACCCACCACGGGTCGCAGAAGTTGAGTCGCTTGCCGGTGACCGGTGACGGCAGCGCTGCAACAACCGGAATCTCCTGCGCATCGAGTTCCGCGACAAAGCTGTGTTCTTCCGCAATCGCATCGGCTGGCCAACGGCCCGGCCGGTAGAACTTTGCCACCACCGGTTCGGCTTCCTCGAGTCCGATTTGGTATACCCGGTTCTCGTAGCTGTTGAGTGCCAGAAAACGGCCGTCACACATCCAGCCCAGCGACTCGATGTCGTCGAGCATGCGGTCTGGGGTCAGGCTGGCAAAATCCCAGTCCCCGTGCGGAGCATCCATGGCACATCACCCAATTGAACGGCCAGAAAAAAAAGGGCAAACGGAGAACCGTTTGCCCTTCGGGTGTGAGCGGCAACGCCGCTCGCTCAACCGATGCCTTACTTCTGCATTTCGGTCTTGCTACCAATCACCACCACTTCAACGCGGCGGTTCTTGGCGCGACCCAGCGCCGTGTCGTTTGACGCGACCGGCTTGGTTTCACCGCGACCAACCGAGGCAATGTCGAGACCGACAAGCTTGGTGGTCAGGTAATCTGCAACCGACTTAGCGCGACGCTCGGACAGATCCTGGTTGTAGGCGTCAGTACCGGTGCTGTCGGTGTGGCCAACCACCACAACGCGGCGCACCTGGTTCAAGCCTTCGATGCCAGCAGCGAGCGAGTCGAGTGCAGCGCGACCGGAATCGCCGAGGTCGGCACTGTCAGTCTGGAACAGCGCGCGTGCATCGAGCTTGACCGGCACATTGACTTCAACCGGTGTCGGGACGACTTCAGGCTCTGGCTCCGGGGCCGGTTCGGCTTCAGCTTCTTTTTCCATCGATACGCCTTCGCACTCGTGGAACGCCATATCAGCAGACCAGCCGGGGCCGTGGAGCAATTCCTTGCCCGGGTTGCGAACGATTTTCGTAGCGGGGTTGCCGACATAGCCGTCAGCAGCGTCAGCGTCCGGTGGGCAGTCAATCATGCCTGCACCGGATCCACCGGCACCGCCGAGCGAACTGCAACCGACGAGAAGAACACTCGCCGCCAGTGGGATCAAAATACGAATTTGCATTGAGAGGTCTCCAAGGAAGATTAGATAAGCCAAGCAAAGGAACACGAGCTCGATGCACGGCTTCGCCAATGCCATCGTAGCACTCAACTCGACGCACGGTCCCCGCGCATTGCGACATGCTCACACGGTGGTAGTGGGTCATGTCAACGCCAACAAACCAAGCATCGAGCTCGGCGGTTTTACGCCGGACAGATGAAAGGTAGTTGAGGTTTTCGCAATCGACAAGGTATCGGCAGCACCCCGACAAAACTTTACCAAGGACCGTGAAAAGAACCGGCCTCGTCGAGTCGCTCAAAGCTGTGGGACCCGAAGAAATCCCGCTGTGCCTGGATCAGATTGGCTGTGCCACGCGCTTGACGGATGCCATCAAACCACGCGAGCGCTGCCGAAAGGGCCGGGATTGGCAATCCAGCGGCAACCGATGCGCCAACAATTTGGCGCAAGGCTGGCACCGCAACCGTCATTTGCGGCGTGAAGTGATCGTGCGTCAATAAATTGTCAAATTCGACGCCGTCCCGAAACGCCGACGCCATGTCATCGAGCAGGCGCGAACGGATGATGCAGCCGGCCCGCCAGATCTCGGCCACCTCTGCTAGCGGCACGCCCCACTGGTGTTGCTCGGAGGCGGCAGCGATGGCGGTGAAACCCTGCGAGTAGGCGCACAATCGGCCCGCGAGGAGCGCGAGTTCCAGGGCTTCAATCGTGTCATCAGACGCCGAGACCGACGCACCCTCATCAGATGCATAGACCCCTGACAACGCCGTTCTCAGTGCCGACATGGACGACACACAGCGGGCGGAGACGGCCGCTTCAACCGTTGTCGCAGGCTGCCCGAGTTTCTGGGCTTCGATCGCAGACCAGGTGCCGGTGCCTTTTTGACCGGCGCGGTCGGCGATTACATCCACCAACGGGCCACCGCTGGTGTCGTCGTGCACTTTCAATACTTCGGCCGTGATCTCGACCAGGTAGGCGTTGAGCACGCCGTCGTTCCAGCGCGCAAATACCTCACCGATTTTCGGCGCCGACCAGCCGAGCCCGTCACGCATGATGCCGTAGGCTTCGGCGAGCATTTGCATGTCGGCATACTCGATACCGTTGTGCAGGGTCTTCACGAAATGGCCGGCACCGTCGGTGCCGAGCCGGGCGCAACAGGGCTTGCCATCGAATTGGGCGGCGATCGCGGTGAGCACAGGTGACACCCGCTCGTACTCGGCCGCGGTGCAACCGACCATGATCGAGGGTCCGAAGCGCGCGCCCTCGCTGCCACCCGACACCCCGACCCCGACCCAGCCGATGCCGGTGTCAGTGAGCTCGGCCAACCGCCGCTGGGTCTGGTTGAAATCTGCGTTACCGCAATCGAGCAGCAGATCACCCGGTTCGAGCATCGGCACCAGTGCCTGCATCTGCGCATCGACCGCGGCGCCAGCCGGTACCATGAGAATGATGGTCCGGGGCGCAGGCAGCGCTGCGACGAGGTCTTCAAGCGATTGAGTTGGCACAAACTGCCCGGCCAGCTCATCAGCCGATTCCATGAATTCCGCCGTGCGCTCGAGGGTGCGGTTGAAGACCGCTACGGTGTATCCGTTCTCGGCGATGTTGAGCGCGAGGTTCGCGCCCATGACACCCAGGCCGATCAAGCCAATCGATGCGCTCATGTTCCACTTTCTCCTTGTTCCAGCTCTTCGAGCCTGCGCTCGCGCCAAGCGATGTACAGGCCGGATGCGACAATGATGACCATGCCCAGAACCGCAATGCCGCCGGGCAGATCATCGAAAACCAGATACCCGAGGGTAGTCGCCGTGAGGATTTCAAGGTACTGAAACGGCGCGAGTGTCGACGCCGGCGCCCGGCTGAATGCCAACACCACCAGAAAATGCCCGCCCGTCGCTATCGCGCCGAGGAGCGCAAGCCAACCCCAGTCGGCCCACGACGGCCAGACCGGTTGCCAGGCCGCCACCACCCCGAGCTGACCCAGCCCCAACACAATCGACATCACCACCGCACCCGAGAGCCCGGCGTAGAACTGCATCGCCAGTGGCTCGACCCGGGCGCCCAGCGTGCGCGTGAGAATCAGGTAGAGGGCAAACGCAAAGGCCGCGGCAATCGGCAACAGTGCCGCCGGCCCCACAGCCTCGAAACTCGGTTGCACGATAAGCAACGCACCGCCAAAACCCACACACACTGCAAGCACGCGACGCCAGCCGATGGTCTCTCCCAGCAACACCGCCGCCAGCACCGTAAGGATGAGCGGCTCGACGAAGAACAGGGAAATCGCGTCCGCCAACGGCAGGAGCGGCAACGAACTGAAGAACAGTACGGTCGCGAGGGCAATCAACACACCGCGCGCCAACTGGCTCGGCAGCGCCACCGGCCGCGCGAGCCCACCGGGCAGCCAGCGCAGCGCCGCGGCGCCGACGATGATCGACTGGAAGAAAAAGCGCGCCCAGACGATCTGAACAACCGGTATCCGGTCGGCCAGCGATTTTGCAATCGCGTCGATGCCGGGCAGCAGCAGCATCGCAATGACCATGAGCACAATGCCCTGACTGCGGCGGTTGAGGGGGGTTGCCGTGCGTGCCATGCCATCAAATTCCGGATAACCGACTGAAACCTCGTGGCGGTCTCGCGGCCATTTCGAGCAGCGCGCAAAGGAACTCGACCCAAATCTGTACCCAGATTGGCCTCATTCGCGCGGTGTCAGTCGTAAAACCGGCGCTGGG
>CALDHJ010000149.1 GCA_937941555.1 uncultured Granulosicoccaceae bacterium
TTCTTCAACATCGAACCAGCGGCCGGTCAGCAGCAGATCCATCGCCACGTGGTAGGGGATGCGTTTTGGCAGCCTGACCGAGGCTGCATCGGCGACGGTGCCCGAGCGGATCTCCGGCAGCGCAAAGCTCGCGGTGTCGGCGGCGATGATTAGGTCGGCAGAGAGCGCGAGTTCCAGTCCACCGCCGCAGCAAATGCCGTTGACGGCGGCAATCACTGGCTTGTTTAGCCCGCGCAACTCCTGCAGTCCGCCAAAGCCGCCAACCCCGTAGTCGCCATCCACTGCGTCGCCGCCGGCGGCGGCTTTGAGGTCCCAGCCCGCACAGAAAAATTTCTCACCAGCGGCGCGCACAATGGCGACGCGCATGTTTGGGTCATCGCGAAAATCCGCGAAAGCCTTGCCCATCGCCTGGCTGGTGGCAAGGTCGATGGCGTTCGCTTTGGGGCGGTCGAGCGTCAACTCAAAAATGTGCCCTTCGCGGCGGATATGGATGGGTGAGTCGCTCATGGTGTGCTCCGTAGCGAGACCAGTGCGTCGGCGGCGATGGCATCACCGGCCCGACACAGCAGCGGATTGATTTCGATTTCGGCAAGCCTATCGCGGTTTGCCTCAACGCAGGCGGCGACCGCTTGGATTTGTTCAATGAGGGCGCTGAGGTTGGCGGCTGGGCGCCCGCGAAAACCGTCCAACAGCGGTGAGATTTTCAAGCGCGACAGCGCCGCGTGGATCTCATCATCGGTCGTTGGCAGCAAGACGCTGGTGCTGTCGCGCAAGATTTCAGTCATCACGCCACCGGCGGCGAGAGTCAGCACGAAACCGTGTGCGGGATCGACGATCACACCCACGAGCAGCTCAGCCACCACGTCGGTTATCTGCTGCTCAACCAGCAGGCTCGGTGCAACACGCGCGGCGGCGTCTGCTGCCTGCCTGACAGCGTCTGCATCATGAAGATTGAGATGAACCGCACCGGCCTCGCTTTTGTGCGCAATGCCTTCACCTTTGAGCACAACCGGGTAGCCGATGCGCTCGGCCGAATTGACAGCTTCCTCTGCGCTGGTGACAGAGTGACTTTGCGGCACAGCCACGCCGTGGGCTGAGAGAAGCGCTTTGGCCTCGCGCTCACTCAACGTGTGCACGGCCTCGGTTGTCTCTGCTGGCGGAATCCACAGCGGTGCGGCGGGTGGGGCATGCCACGCAGTGTGAATACGGTGCGCTGCTACTGCGGACGCGAGGCACGTGTCCAGTCCACACAGCGGGGCGATACCGGCATCAATGAGCGAGCTTGCCAGGGTTTCGGGGAGGTTCTCTGGCAGGCTTGTGACCAGTGCCACTGCCGCGCCGGTGTCCGCGCGGGCGCGCTTGATCGCGTTCAGCGCCGGTGACCAGGTTGTGGTGTCACAGCGGTCTTCGCGCGGGAGGTCCATGATCAACAGGTCCAGCGCCGCGTCACCGGACAGCATCGCGCTGTAACAGGCGGTCAGGGCGTCTTCGTCGTGCCAAATGTAGGTGTGGTAGTCGAGCGGATTGGCGAGCGCCACGGCGTCACCGAGCGCCGCGCGCAATGCCTCGCGTTGCGGTGTGCTCAACGGTGGAAACTCTACCGGCTGCGACTCGGCGCTGTCGGCGACCAAACTGGCTTCACCGCCGGAGCAGCTCATTGACGTCAGCTGAAGACTGGCGAGCGGACCTGTTACGTGCAGCAATTTCAGGGTTTCGACCAACGCATCCAATGTGTCCACTCGTGCGACGCCACAGCGCGCGAAGAGTGCGTCAGCGCCGGCGTCGCTGCCTGCGAGTGAATTGGTGTGTGACACCATCGCGCTCTGGGCAAGTGCAGATTTGCCAGCCTTGAGCGCAACGATGGGTTTGCCCGCTACCCGCGCGCGCTGCGCGAGCTGCTCGAAAGCGGCGAGCTCGCCGATACCTTCGATATACAGGCCGAGTGCCGTCACACGGGGGTCAGTTAGCAATGCTTCCCCGAGTGTTGCGAGATCTGTCTGGGCCTGATTGCCGACCGTGGCGACGTAGGCGACAGGCAGGCCACGCCGCTGCATGGTGAGATTGATTGCGATGTTGGACGACTGCGTCACCAACGCGATCCCGCGCTCAACGCGCTGTCCACCGTGTTGGTCTGGCCACAGCAGGGCGCCGTCGAGGTAGTTTATCAGCCCGTAACAATTGGGGCCGAGCACCGGCATGTCGCCGGCTTTGGTGACAAGCTCGCGTTGCAAGTCCGGGCCGTCGCTGTACTCGGTGGCCGCCTCGGCAAAACCGGATGCAAAACACACCGCGCCGCCGGCCCCGCGCGCTGCGAGCGCAGCAACGACGTCGATTGTTGCGTGGCGGTTGACACCGATAAAGCTCGCATCGGGTGCTGCGGGCAGTGCCTCCACGCTCGGGTAACACGGCAGCCCCGCAACCGAATCGCGGGAGGGGTGTACGGGCCAGATATCACCGGTGAAGCCCATCGCCAGGCTCTGGGTGATCACAGCGTGCGCCCAGGAGCCGCCAAAGACGGCGAGGGAGCGTGGTTTCAGAAGACGATCAAGTGCGGGGGACACCAGTAACACTCGGGAGATTTTGCCGCTGAGCGTAGTTCAATCGCTGTACCGGCTGTTACCGAGACGCGCCATGTTGTGTCGACATCGGATCGGGGGGGGAGATTCTGCTTTTGCGCGAGTGAAGGCTGGATAAAGTCTGGTGCCTGGCCGCATCCAACCCACGCCACGAGGCGGGTTGGTGTCCGTGTTGCTATACAGGTTGGCATCTGCCTAGAGCGACGATGCTGCCAAGGATGATTTGGCTGATCTCCACAACGTCTCCACTGGCGACAGAGTCGCCGTCGGTGGCCGCCATAGCGCGTGGTGTGCCGGCCAACAACCCTCCGCTGGAATTTCCGGGAGCCGCCGCTCCGGGAGCCGCCGCTCCGGGAGCCGCTGCTCCGGGAGCCGCTGCTCCGTGCGCATCAACCCCGGTGAGTTGCATGCAGTCGCCGATTGCGCTGCTCACGTGGCTTTTAATTGTCGGATTGAAGACGGTGAACTCTGGCAGGACACAGCACGGTGCCGTTGAAGCCAGTGTCTCAACGACCGAAGTGGTAATCGGTGACGCGGAAGTCCGTGTTGGGTTATGCGGCTGTGCGTTAGCAGTGCGTTCAGCTGGATGGTGCAAGTGCACGCCGCGGAACCACATGGCGGGTGTTCATTACAACATTGGTGGCTAGGAAATATTGGCTCACAGATTGAAAGCGCATTGCATGCATTCCAGCACTCGATAACTCAATCTTATGACACAGTTTACTCAGCGGTACTTCTCAAATCTGCGCGAGATAATGTGGTACTCGCTTATCGTATCCGCGGCAACGTTGGGTGGAGGCAAAGCGTGGGCAGCCACATCTGTAACCGGCATTGCCACGGACTACAACGGCTTTTGGATGTCGTCAGAAAGCAACTTGTCGCCCGTGGTCCCTGACTCTGCCAACAACCTGTTGGCGTTCACCTCTGCGGGTGTCACCTACTCGACAGGCGTAAACGACGCTGCGCTCAACGCCAATGGGATTGCGTTTTCCGCTGCGAATTTTGCAGCCTTGGCGCCGTTTCCCGGATCTGCAATTGGTGCCCTGGCAGGTCAAGGTGGCGCAGACGATGGCTTTGTGAATGCCTGGCCAGCGCCTGTGAGTGAAAATCCGCTTCACCCAACACCGGGTGGGGACATGTCGGCTTATCTGACAGACGGTATCAATGGACTCGGGTTTTCTACCTTTGCGTTAAACATGGGTGGGGTTTTTACTTTTAATTTAGAGGGCGTCGACGACTCGACCTTTAACGACGATATCCCGGATTTTTTGTACTTCAATAATGCTGGTGCCAGCTCAGCGGAAATCACCTTCGCGCTCCAAGACGAAAACGGAATGGCTTTGGGTGATCCAGTGAGTTCGAGTGAAAATGCGCACCCACCAATAGCAAGAGTGAGCAATGACCGATTTCGAGTTTCCAACTTTAGCGTGTTGACGGCTTCGAAAGTGCAAACCGTGGAAGCATTTTCGGTTGAAATTGGGGAATTCAACCTCACCGCCAGCGAGCGTGCAGCGATCGCGCAGCTGGTACTGACGTTGCCCACCTCCGCGGATCCTCCGTTTATTGCCTTCAATGCTGACACGATGCAAGCGTGCGCTATCGGCGATTCCGACGACGACGGGATCTGCGATCTGCTCGAGACGCCTGGGTTGACTGGCCTCGACAGCGACAATGATGGCATCGACGACGCATTCGACGTGGATCAGACCGGCGGTACTGACGCCGACAATGACGGCATTGACGATGCTGTTACGCCAAGCGACACCGACGGCGATGGCGTCTTCGATTACCTCGACACCGACAGCGATGGCGATGGTGTGCCGGATGATCAAGACACGGCCCCCACCGATGCGTGTTTGCCGTCTCAATTCAACGCACAGTGCAGCGCTGACTCGGACGGCGATGGCATCTCCGACTTCATCGAAGGTGAGAGTGCTGACGCTGACAATGACGGCACACCGGATTACCTCGAGTCGTCTACGGCCGACGCTGACGGCGATGGCGTTCCTGATCAAGCGGATAGCAACGATATGGACGCCTGTCAGCCGGATGCGCTCAGCGTGGCGTGCGACAGCGATGGTGACGGCGTCACTGACCTGGTTGAGATCGACCGCGGCACAGATCCGAGCAGCACAGATTCAGACGGTGACGGCATTCCCGATGGCGTCGAGTCAGGTGACCCGGACGGTGACGGCATTGACAGTGCGCTCGACGCCGACTCGGACAACGATGGCATCCCTGACGCCGATGAGGCGGGTGCCAACGGTGCCACGCCGCGCGACACCGACGGTGATTCGATCCCGGATTTTATCGATGTCGACTCCGACGGCGATGGCTTGCTGGATCTGCTGGAAGGCGCGACGGACAGTGACGGTGATCTGCTCGCCAATTACCTCGATCGCGACAGCGACAACGACGGTCTTCCGGACGCGATAGAGGGCCACCTCGATGTGTTCACCGACGGCGACGGGGACGGTATTGCAGATGAGTTTGACGTCGATGCGACTGGTGGCCAAGACGATAACGGCGACGGCATTGACGATGCGATGGCGATGCGTGATACAGACTTTGACGGTGTGCCAGACGTGCTTGACGCGGACTCTGACAACGACGGCATCGCCGATACACTCGAAGAGCAGATCGATACCGCAGCGGATCTTGACGGCGACGGCATCAATGACCGCTTTGATGTCGATCTCACCGGTGGCACTGACGCCAACGGCGACGGCGTGGATGACAGCCTGTGGGCGCTCGACACAGACGCAGACGATGTGGCGAACTTCCGCGACCTCGACGCCGACAACGACGGCCTGCTCGACGTAATCGAGTCCGGTGGTGCAGATGCCGACAACGATGGGTTTATAGATGGCTTTGCGACCACTCAGGGTTCAACTTTGGCACCCATCGACACTGATGGCGATTTCATCGGCGACTGGTTGGAAGTCGACAGTGATGGCGATGGCGTTTTCGACATCGAAGCCACTGATGCGAACACTCTCGACGGTGATGCCGACGGCCGTGTCGACAGCATCGCTGACGCAGACGGTGATGGCGTGGTCGACGCCTTGGACGGCGCCGACGGCTTTGGCATGTCACCTGATGAGGACGGCGATGGCATCATCAACTCGCTTGAAGGCAACGGCAGTGTCGACACCGATGTCGACGGCCTGCCTGATACCGAGGACGCAGACAGCGATAATGACGGCATCCCTGACGCCGAAGAAGTTGGCAGCGCCCTCTACGTGCCGCTCGACACCGACGGTGATGGCGTGGCCAACTTCCGCGACAGCGACAGCGACAACGATGGCATTGACGACCGCTATGAGGGTGACGCCGATTCCAACGGCAACGGCGTCCTCGACCGCCTGGAGAGCGTGGGCGAGCTTGAAACGGCACTGTCTGGCGTTGGCGCAATGGGATTGCCAGTGTTATTCGCGCTAGCCGGTCTGCGTCGATCTCGGCGCTGGTCGGCGCGCGCTTCCATGCTGCCAGGCTTGGCAATTGCGGCGCTTGCTCTGGCAACACCGGCCAGCGTGACTGCGAATGACGAGGAACATGTGTGTGGCGTCAAAGCGCATTTTGGACTTCACAGCAACTGTTGGTACCCAGCTGTAGGACTCAACGTGTCACGGTTGGCACCGGAGGGCGAAGCCAACAATTTCGTCCCAGATAGCTCTGGGAGAACCTCGGGTGGCTGGAACCTTGTGCTCGGTCGCCAGTTTGGTGAGTCTGGATTTTTCGAGTTCAAACTCGCTGACCTCGGTGCCGCTGGGCTCACCAACCGCACCCCCGCGGTTGAGGCTGCGTTCCCGAATGCGGAGATTGAGTACCTTGTGCCGTCGGTGATGCTCGGCAAGCGGTGGCGTCAGGAGCGCAGGGTTCAGCCCTTTCTCAAAGCGGGCGTTGGCATGATTCTCAATGATGCCGCAGGCGGACCTGTGCCGTACGATGCACAGACTCCGGTGCAGTTGGTGTTCGGTGGCGGTGTGACGTTACTCAAAAGGCACAGCTCGCTGTTCCTGCGTGCTGAACTCGACTTCTATGACAAAGACGCCGTTGCGCTGTCGCTGTCTGTGGGGCGATTGTTTGGAGATCGCAGGCGCTGAACCCGATGTCAAAGCAGGTTGCCAACCCCGGGCTCCTTGGCCCGGGTGTCTGGCACCTGACTCTGGTTCTGCCACTGGGCTGACAGGTGATCTCGCGTTCGATGCGGGGTTGCCTGCACCACCCAACGTGCCATCTCAACCAGTGTCCTTTTTTTCGGACTCGGTACACGGTGTCGCAAGGCCCAGGCTAAAACGTCTATACCGTTACGGGAGAATCTTGAGTCACGCTCGCGCGCCTCTGTCCCTGTACTGACAACGCCCCTGCGGCCGGATCGAACTTTCTCAACTCGGGCTGTCTAGACGCTTTGGCGCACGCAGTGTTTATACAGACTTGTCTGTGTATCAAGCTTGCGCCACAGTGACAGTGTCTACCGGCCAGCTAAAGGAAGAGAACCATGAACACCACCCGTAAATTGATTAAGTCCACGCTCTCTGGCATCGCCTTGTGCTGCGCCGCAGGCACCGTGTCTGCAGCCGACTTCTCCGGTGTGCCCTCCGGCGCCTACGTGCTCGACGACAGCCACGCCTACATCAACTTCCAGTACAACCACCTCGGGCTCTCTAACCCGTCGTTGAGCTTCGATGACTTTACCGTCGAGCTGAACCTCAATACCGAAGATCCAACGCAGTCGACGGTCAACGTCTCGGTTGACGTCGCGAGCGTGGTGGCGGGCTCTGCGGTGTGGGAGGACCACATCACCGGCTCGAAATGGTTTGACGTTGCCAGCAACCCAGAGATCACCTTTACGTCCACAGCGGTCGAGGAAAATGCCGACGGTGGCTACCGTGTCAGCGGTGACTTGACGGTCAAAGGCGAGACCCAACCGTTCGCGCTCGACGTGACAATCAACGGCGCCAAGAACCACCCCATGAGCGGCAAGCCTGTGGTCGGTCTGGATGCCTCCGGTGAATTGCTGCGCTCAGCCTTTGGTCTGGGTAACAACGCGCCCTTTATCAGCGATGAAGTGCAAGTGTCGCTCTCAATCGAGATGAAGGCGGTCAACTGATCCGCTTAGCCCTGTTGGCGCTGTGAAACCCGCACTGGGCATGCGCTACAACGACGCCGCAATCATCCTGCACTGGATGATTGCGGTGTTGATTCTCGGCTTGCTCGCGGTCGGGAAATTCATGGTGTCGCTCGACGACAACGACCCACTGCGCTTTGCGCTGACCCAGTGGCACAAGAGCTTTGGCTTTTGCGTGCTTGTGCTGTCTGCGCTGCGCTTGCTCTGGCGGTGTACAAGCGCTCCGCCTCCTGGCGATATCACCATGCCCGCCTGG
>CALDHJ010000150.1 GCA_937941555.1 uncultured Granulosicoccaceae bacterium
AACAGGATCGCGCCGAAGGCGCCCATCGCTGCGGCTTCGGCCGGTGTTGCAATTCCGAGGAGAATCGAACCCAATGCGAACGAGATCAGAATCGTCGGCGGCATCAGACCGGCAAAGAACTCGTTCCAGAGTTCGGAGAAATGGAAGTCTTTCGCTGCGTTCTCGCTGTAGATTGGCCGTCCGAGGTAGGCCAGCAAACCGGTGAATGCCGCGAACACGGTCGACCAGATCGGCAGGCCGCCACCGGTCGTCCAGTTCGAGACGATCATGTAGACATGGAACAGCACGGCGATCGGCACCACGATCTTGAGGATGCCCAGATTGCGGTACGCGGCGTAAGCGACGGCGCAGGCCACGGCCAGCACGACCAGGCCACCAAAGGGCATCAAGCCGCTGAAGGTGCCGCTCATCGACAGCCCGAACACACGGCAAAGTGTCAATACGCCAAGGCAGATGAGGGCCACTTCAGCGCCGTAGAACGCGGACGTTTTCGGCTGATCTTCCTCGGAGAGGATGGGGCCGAGTTCCGGGTTAAGCCAGCAGCGACCCAGGGTGTAGATGAGGTAGAGGGTGGCGAGCAGGGCGCCTGGCACAAAGGCGCCACGAAACAGGTCAAGTGTCGAGACCTCGAGCACCGGCCCCATGACGATCAGCATGATAGAGGGTGGGATCAGGATGCCCAGTGTGCCGCCCGCGGTGATGGTGCCCGCGGCGAGCTTCACGTTGTAGCCCGAGCGGCTCATGGTCGCGCCGGCCATGATGCCGAGCAAGGTCACGGAGGCGCCGACGATGCCGGTTGCGGCTGCGAAGATGGTCGACACGATCAACACCGCTATGAACAGCGCGCCGCGCACGCGCGACATGATCATCTGGATCGAGGCGAACAATCGGTCCATCAGGCCCGCCGCTTCCATGACTATGCCCATCAGCACGAACAGCGGCACCGCCATGAGCTGATCGTTGAGCATCGTGGAGTTGGTGTTCAGCGTCAGCAACAACGTGGTCAGCTTGAAGTTGGCACCCCAGATACCGAACACGAAGGCGAGAAAGATCAGCGTGAAGGCAATCGGGAAACCGATGAAGATCACGAACAGCATGGCACCGAGCATGATCAGCCCGATGGTGGCCTTGTCGAGATTCGGTCGCGCCGACATGAGCTTGGAGAACCATTCACCTCCGGGCACGATGCCCGGTTGGAAGACGGCCATGACCAGCCAGATCAGAATGATCAGGTAGACGGGCAGCGCTTTGACAAAGAGGCGCTCCCGCTCTTTACCCATCTTGTGAAAGGCGCGGAAAATCTCGGGGATGCCTTGAAGCATCAAGAGGAAGGCGCCGACTGGCATGGCCAGGCGTGCGGGCCACAGCAGTGGCCCCCAGGCGCTGTCGACCTGCATGGTCTCACCGCGTGAGAAGGCAACCCACCAGAATTCGGATGCGATGATCGTGAAGAAGATCATCGACGGCATGAAGAACACGAGATACAACGTGGCGTCGACGGTGGCTTGTGTCTTTGCCGACCAATTGCGATAGAGGAAATCGGCACGGATGTGGACACCGCGCATCAGGCCGTAGCCGGCAGCGGCCATGAAGAGAACACCGGCGATCATGCGGCTGGTGTCGTAGACCCAGAGGGTGGGACCAAGGCCGAGGTTTCGAGCAAGGTCTTCGAAGCCTGCGTTCTGCAGGATCGAGAAGGAATTTCGGGACAGTACCTCGAACACCACCACCACGATGAGTGGGACCATGAGCAGGGCGATCAGCTGGCCTGCGCGGTAGTTGAGGACGTCGATTGCGGCCGTTATCGGGCGCTGCCAGGGCGTCATGTCCTCTGGCGTTTCACCGGGGGCTTCGGCGCGGCGCTCGGCGATCAGCTCGTCCGCGATTTCGAGATCTTCTGGATTGACTTCTTCTTCAGCCACGCCCGCTTTCTCCTAGCTGCCTCGGCCCGTGTGGGGGTTGGATGGTTGATTGGGCAGAAAGCCCTCTCGGGAAGATTCAGTGCGGGGCCGAAAGGGCCCCACACTGAATTGACGCACTCTTACTTGAGCGTGTCTGCGTGAGCGCGACCCAAGCTCGCGTTCGACGTCTGAGCACCTGACCAGAAGGGTACAACGGTGTCAGCGAAGTCTTTCTGTGATTGCCACACTTCAGCGAAGAATTCGTTCTCGTCGGCCGCAGCCTGGAGTGACTTCTTGGCTGCTGCCATGTACTCGGTGAAGTAGTCGGCAGGCGTGTCTTCCAGAATGACGCCGTGGTTCTCGGTCAGGTCACGCAGTGCCTTGCCGTTTTCGAAGATACGGTATGACAGTGACTTGGACAGAGACGCGTTGGCGGCAACTTCCAGTGCTTTCTGCTCGATCGGGCTCAGGGACGCGTAGAAATCGCCATTGACATACATGTCGGCGTTCACGGTGACCTGGTGCAGACCCTGCAGATAGTAGTGCTTCAGCACTTTCTGGAAACCGAACACGGAGTCAGGCTTCGGGCAGCACCACTCGGCCGCGTCGATTGTGCCTTTTTCGAGTGCTGGCAGGATGTCGCCACCGCCCATCGCAACAGCCGGCACACCGATTTCGGCGTAGGCTGCGCCTACCATGCCCGGCGGTGCGCGGAAGCGCAGCTTGCGGAAGTCATCCATTGACTCGATCGGCTTCGGGAACCAACCCAGTGCCTCGGGGCCGACTGGCTGAAGCATGAAGCCTTTGACGTTCACGCCCATTTCGTCCCACAGACGGTCGTACAGCTCTTTACCGCCGCCGTACTGGAACCAGCTCAGGAAGGCGATGTTGTCGAGGCCAACGCCCGCACCGGCAACCGGCGCACCGAAAAGGTTCGCTGCTACGTGCTTGCCACCCCAGTAGTGTGTCCAGGCAAATCCACCCTCAACGAGTCCAGCATCGACAGCGTCGATGATGTCCCGCGGTCCGACAACCGCACCGGCGGGCAGGACTTCGATGGTGAGTGAGCCGTCGGTCAATTCCGCGACATCCTGGCCAAAGGCTTCCAGCATCACGACTTCGTCAGCTGAATTCGGCAGTACTGACTGGATACGCAGGACTTTCTCAGCCATGACGGGCGACGCCATCATGGTCAACGCTGCTGCACCGGCAGCAATGTGCTTGAGTTTCATATCAACTCCTCTTGGATAAAGAGCCTTCGGTATAACGTGCAACGAGGCTGAAGGCAGGACCTCATCGCTTATTGGCCCGTTGATCCAAGTCGGTTACGCAACCGGTAACCGGCAAGACGGACTTAAATGAGACCAATTGTCCCAATCGTACCTCCAATCGGGGCGAAGTGACAGAACTATATTTCAAGTTTCGGCTCTGGTTTGCACCGGGCTTCTGTGCTGGCAGCGAGACCTGCTTCGTTTCCCTGATATCCGGTCGTACCCGCACTGTCAGCGGTCGATTCCCGGATGCGCTCTCAGCCCGCTTGCGACGGATTTTTGTTCCTGATGTGTAGCTGCTTGCCGCGCGCAGGGCTGAGGCGCGCTCGCTGGAGGCTGGGTGGTTTTTTTCTATGGTGAGGTCAGCTGACCTTGTGCCGGTTTGGTCGATTCCGTTTGCATCGTCCCAGAGCGAAGAGCGGCAGTTGTGCAAGGCCCAATCGGTCAGATCCAGCCGCGTTGATCCGGGCCGGCAATCCGGGCGTTCGGCCGTCTTGCGACCGCGCTTCAGAGATGCGAAGGTCGGCGCACCGAAGCGCTGCGACACTGACCATGCCGATCGACCTGACCGACCCCTATCTCCTGTATATCGATGGCACATTTTGCGAAGCCTCAGGCGGCCGGACAGCCGAGTCGCTGGACCCTGCAACCGGGGAGCCTTGGGCGCGCTTTCCGTTGGCCAACGCAGCGGATGTCGACAGCGCGGTAGACGCGGCTAAGCGCGCACTCGACGACCCCGCCTGGCGAGGTCTCAACGCCACAGCGCGCGGCAAACTGCTCCACCGTCTCGCCGACCTGATAGAGCGTGACGCGCAGGCGCTCGGTGAGATCGAGACGCGAGACAGCGGAAAGCTTGCGGTCGAGACGCGCGGCCAGACGGCTTACGTCGCCGACTACTACCGCTACTTCGCGGGCCTTGCCGACAAGATCGAAGGCGCGGTGCTGCCGATTGACAAGCCCGACATGCACGTTTTCACAACACCTGTACCCATCGGCGTGGTGGTCGCGGTGGTGCCGTGGAACGCGCAAATGTTTCTCACGGCAACAAAACTCGGCCCCGCGCTGGCGGCCGGCTGCACAGTTGTCATCAAGGCGTCGGAGGTTGCGCCTTGTGCGATGCTCGCGTTTGCGCGCTTGATCGATGAAGCCGGCTTTCCGCCGGGTGTGGTGTCGGTCATCACCGGTGACGCCGAGCAGTGTGCAGTGCCGCTCACGTCTCACCCGGATGTCGACCGCATCGCCTTCACCGGTGGCCCTGAAACCGCGCGCCACGTGATCCGCAATTCGGCGGAGAATTTTGCCGTGACCACGCTCGAACTCGGCGGCAAGTCGCCGATTATCGTGTTTGACGATGCGGACCTTGAGAGCGCAGCGAACGGGCTGATTGCGGGTAATTTCGGTGCGTCGGGGCAGTCCTGTGTCGCCGGCAGTCGCGGGCTCATTCAGCGCAGCGTTCTGCCCGAACTGATCCGGCTGATTTCGGAGAAGTCTGCTGGCATCGTCGTTGGCTCGCCGCTCGACGCTGCGACCCACGTCGGGCCGCTGTGTACCGCGGCCCAGGTCGCACGCATTGAGGAGACGCTGGCGTCATCTGTGACACAAGGGGCGCGGATCGTGTTCGGCGGCCAGCGTCCAGGCGATCTCGCCGGGCACTATTTCGAACCCACGCTTGTCGAGTGCGCCTCGCCCGATACCGACACGCTCAAGGTTGAGATGTTCGGCCCCGTCATGTCGCTGCTCGCCTTCGACGACGAAGACGAAGCGATCGCGCTGGCCAACGACAGCGATTTCGGTCTCGGCTCTGGCGTCTTCACGCAGAATCTGGCGCGCGCACACCGCGTCTCGTCGCGCATCCGCTCGGGCATCTGCTGGGTCAACACCTACCGGGTGATATCGCCGATTGCGCCGTTCGGAGGGTTCAACCAATCGGGCTACGGGCGCGAGGCCGGGCTGGAGTCAGTGCTTGACTACACGCGCACGCGCACGACCTGGATCAATACCTCCGGCGCGCCCATGTCCAACCCCTTCGTGATGCGCTAGGCCAGAGCCTTCCGAGTGGGCTCGCCCGATCATTTCATTTGCACGGGAACGAAATGATCAATATGGGCCACGCTGCTCTCTAATGTTTTCTGCGCGTCAGACCGACAAGACCCTGAAGGACGGGGTAGTGGGAAGGCTTCCCTGTTGACACACAGCGGCGACGGCCTCGCCTTCGACAAGGAACACACCGTGCTGAAAAAGACGCTTTCTGTTGGGACACTGCTTCTCGGATTGACGGCCTGCGCAACGCAACCGGTAACACCTAGCGCGACCGGCAACACCGAACACCCCTACGACGGGTGGTGGACGGCCCGCCTGCTCGAGACGCCCGCGATGCAGTTTGCCGGCGAGTGGGAAATCAGTTGCAGCGGGTTGACGGGCGAGTTTGCAATCGAGGTTGTGGACTCCCGGGTCTACGTCTCTCTGTTGGGCCGCGAGCTCGAACAACCGCTTGACCGCCGTGGCCGTTTCGACCTGCGCCAGGCAACGGACTATGCGTTCAAGGAATCGCAGTCATCGGATGTTGCGTTGCGCGATGGCGGTGTGACGATGGTGTTGAAGGGCGATCTGCGAGCGCACAAGCACAAGGGGTCGCTTATGCAGTACGTCGCCGAGATCGGCGGTGGCTGCAAGACACCGATCCAGTTCGAGCGAGAGGGCGATCTGCAGGCGAGTGCGGGTTGATGCGCGTGCCACTGCATGCCTTGGCCTTGGCCGGTGTGTTGGCACTGGCGGGCTGCGCGTCCGGTCCGAGTGGCCCGGCTCTGACTCTGCTCAGCGCAGACCAGCCTGACACCATCGACCCGCACATCGAAACGATGCTAGTCGACGCGCGCGATGCGGTGGCGCAACGCCTGGGCGTTGACCTCGGCCACGTCGAGACGATCCTCGCGAGCAAGGACGAAATGGCGTCCTGGCACAGGCAGTCGGTCGAGCGCGAATTTGTCAGTCTGTTCAGCCAGAAACACCAGGACCGCATGGCCGACAGCATCGTCGAGAGCCGTCTCGAGGACATCCTTGCATTTTACGATGCAACGGAGAAAGCGATCATTTTCGATGTGCAGAATGTCGAACAGTATGTCTCGCGCCTCGATGGGTACGGCGTGCCAGCGCGCGACGCCGCGATGACACTTTTTCTGCACGAGTGGGTCCACGCCGCTGACGATGTGTTGGTGGACTTTGAAACCCTCGACGATGTCTACGGTGGCAACAACCTCGCGTACTCGGCGGTTTTCGAAGGCCATGCCGAGCTGATTGCCCGCGAACTCTGCGGACAATTCAATTGCGTTGACAGTTTCGACGCCGTGGCGAGTGCCTTTCGGCACCGCAACGCGGGGTCGGCAACGCTCGATGTGTTGCCGGGTCGCAGTGGCGACAGCTCCACGTTGCGATACTACGAGGGTCGGCGCTACCTCGAACGCTTGGTCGCGCTGCCCGACGGTGAAGAGCGGGTACTCACGGTGCTCAAACAGCCGCCGCGGGATGCGGTCAGTATTTTTGCACCCGATGCCCGTCTCGATGCCGAGCGCGAAGCCACCAACCTGACCCTGCAAGCGGCGTTGAGTGCCTTCGAACTGCCAATGACCGAGGGCGACTGGATACAGTTTGCCGGTGACCCCTCGGATGCCAACAGTTTTTCGGTCAACGCGGAGCGGCGTGAACGCGATGTCGCCAAACGATTGCAAGCCGTGCGCGGCGCTGCCGAGACGGTGTTCTACGAGCAGAGTGGATCGCATTTTCTGTTGGTTGAAATCCGCCTCACGCGCGCTGCGTCTGCAGCCGATGCGGAGTCCTTGGCGCTCGATGCCGCGCGCACTTTTCGTCGCCGTTCGGGTTCCTTGATCGGCGCCGGTGTGAGTATGCGGAACCTCACCGGCGAGCGCACGATGCTCGACGCTGACCAGCACGGCCTCAGTGGCACAGAGCACGAAGTGCGTGCAGACCTCTACAGCCAGGGCGAGCTCTACGGGGCGCTGAGCTACACCGCCACCGCGAGCGACGACTACGTTGTGGAAGTGGTCAGCGACTTGCCGGTGGAGCAACACGTCGACACGGTTCGATCGGGCCGAGAGCTGCTGGCTGCACTGCGCAATTGATCGGGTGCCTATGGTAGCCTTGTGATGCCGTTTCGGCGGCACCACTGGCCGTGCGCATTCCGTGTGCGGTGGCAATCCGGAGTGCCGCGCACCCATGGCAACACCACTGGTCTCTGTCGCCGACCTGCGGGTCGAATTTCCCACCAACAAGGGCACAGTGGTCGGTGTCGACGGCGTCTCGTTCGACATCAACGAGGCGGAGACGGTCTGTATTGTCGGCGAGTCCGGCTCCGGTAAATCCGTCAGTGCCTTGTCACTCATGCGCCTGGTCGAGTTCGGTGGTGGCAGCATCGTCCGTGGCCAACTTGACTTCCGCCGGCCTGACGGGTCGGTGTTGAACATGCGCGATGCTGATCAGGAGACCCTCTACGCCATTCGTGGCGCCGAGATCGGCATGATCTTCCAGGAGCCGATGACCTCCTTGAACCCCGTATTTCCGGTCGGTTGGCAGATTGCCGAATCCCTGCGGGCGCACCGTGGCATGGGCCGCGAGGAATCGGATCAGCGCACGATCGAGATGCTGCGCACCGTGCGAATCCCCGAACCCGAGCGCCGGCTGCGGCAATTTCCGCACGAGCTCTCTGGCGGTATGCGCCAGCGGATCATGATCGCCATGGCTCTGGCATGTGAACCGCGACTGCTGATTGCCGACGAGCCGACGACGGCGCTGGATGTCACCATACAGGCCGAGATTCTCGATCTGATTCGCGGTTTGAAATCGGATTTTGGTTCTGCGGTGATGTTCATTACCCATGACATGGGGGTTGTTGCCGAGATGGCCGACCGCGTCGTGGTCATGTACCACGGCAAGAAAGTGGAAGAGGGGCCGGTCGAGCAGATCTTCGACTCGCCACAACACCCTTACACCCAGGCGCTGCTGCGCGCCGTCCCGCGTTTGGGGGCCATGCGTGGCATCGCGCGTCCAGAGCCGATGCAGTTGCTCAACACTGATGGCGAACCGCTGTCGCCACAAACCGATGCCAAATCACCTGCAGCCGACTCCGCGCCGACAGACGAGCAACCGCTGCTGACGGTCGAGAATCTGGTTACGCGCTTTCCGGTGCGCAAGGGCCTGTTGCGGCGCACCGTGGGTCACGTGCACGCGGTCGAGGGCGTGTCCTTTTCGGTCAAAAGGGGTGAGACACTCGGCCTTGTTGGCGAATCCGGCTGCGGCAAGTCGACCGTCGGGATGTCGCTGTTGCGCCTTGTCGAGCCAACCTCCGGCCGGGTGACTCTCGACGGCGTGAACCTCGCCGATCTGGATGTGACCCAGCTGCGCAATCAGCGTCGCGACATGCAGATCGTGTTTCAGGATCCCTACGCGGCACTGAACCCGCGACTGACCGCGTTTCAGCAGGTCATCGAGCCGTTGCAGAATTTCAAGATCGACTCGGGCAAGGGTCTGCGCGCGCGCGCCAGCGAGCTGTTTCGCCGCGTCGGCCTCGGCGACGAACATCTCGACCGTTTCCCGCACGAATTTTCGGGCGGTCAGCGGCAGCGTGTGTGCATCGCGCGCGCACTTGCGCTTTCACCCAAGCTCATTATCGCCGACGAGAGTGTTTCGGCACTCGACGTCTCGGTGCAGGCGCAGGTGGTCAACCTGTTGCTCGAACTGCAGGCCGATCTCGGCATCAGCTTCGTGTTCGTGTCTCACGACATGGCCGTTATCGAGCGTGTGAGTCACCAGGTGGCGGTGATGTATTTCGGGCGTATTGTCGAGATCGGTCCGCGTGCGGCGGTGTTCGAGAACCCTCAGCACGCTTACACGCGCGAGCTTCTGTCGGCGGCCCCGGTGCCCGACCCGCGCCACCGCAAGGCGCGCAAGGCCGACCCGCGTGAAGCACCGAACCCGATTCACCCGACGGGCTACCAGCCGCCGCCAACGCTCTATGAGGAAGTGTCGGCTGGCCATTTTGTCGCCACCTCCCACTGAGGAACTCAACCACGCTGCGCGGTGTGAGGCTGCGCGCTCAGTGAAAGTTGCGCGCGCTCACGTCGAGGTCGCCGAGCCAGCTTGAGACATCTTCGACCTTGCGAGCCACCAGGTGGCGCACGCGGTCGGCGTATTGGGTGTCGCCGCTGACAATCAGCAGGCGTGTGCCGAGCAGGGCCTTGCGGTATTGCTCGACGATGTTGGTCCAGCACACGACATTGATGTGGCCGTACTCGTCCTCGAGTGTGACAAACATGACCCCCTTGGCCGAGCCCGGCCGTTGGCGCACCGTGACCAAGCCGGCCAGGCGCGCGTGTGTGCCATGCGCGCGCGTCAGCCACTGCGCCGAG
>CALDHJ010000151.1 GCA_937941555.1 uncultured Granulosicoccaceae bacterium
CTATGGCGATGTGACCGAAACGCCGTCAGGACTTCAATCTCAGCCAGAGACCACGCGGCAGAAACAACATGAGTGCCACATCGATCAGGGTCAGGCTTCCGCCACCTGTCCCGGACGGAATCGCCGTTGTGGGCTCTGCCCCGGTGTACTCTCTGCCAGCCACACGTGTGATACGACTTGTATTGTTGAAAACCAGTGCGTCGTCGGCAGACCGCGGCTCGACATTCACGTCCACGACCCGGCTGTCGGCGGCATCCGACGCATAGTTCAGTGCAAACGTGAGTTCCCGCGTATCACCCGCACCCAGAGACGAGAGCTCACATACCACATCGCCTGTCTGGCTCGGTGCACACCCCGGCGGCAACGCATCGAGATTCGCGTCGGGCACCGACACACGCAACGCCGCGGACGCCGGCCGACTCGGATCGTTGTTGCCGACCCATGCCGTCAGACTCGAATCACTTGAGTGGCTGATTGCGGCCTGGAGATCGACGGCCGGAACATGGCAGCTGCCCTGTAGACTGTTGCTGATTGCAACCCGCGAACACATGGAAAATTCTTGTTGTGTGTCGGCACTGAAAAACGGAGACATGATCTTGGAATTGTCGGCGGCACACTGCGTGTCGGTATCGTGCTCCGCGCCCAGGTTGTGGGCCATTTCATGTGCTGCAAGCAGAAAATTCTGCCGATACGGCGTGGCCGCGCTGACATCATATCCGTCGGTGCGGCACGCGACATCTATGAATGCAAGTCCAACCTGATTGTCGTTGCTCCGGTTGCCCGAAAGCAGGTAGACCAGGCTCGACTCATCGGCAATGGCCGGCGACTGTCTGCGATAGTCGCGGAAATTGTGCAGTATCTGATCCATGCTGGCATCGCCGATGCGCATCGGATCTGTACTCGCGTTACTCACCACAACCACCGATTCCGCCTGTAAGGCGAGTCCCAGCTCGTCGCGGTAGAGGCCGTCGGCAATGGCGGTCACGGTCATGGCCTCGAACAGGCCCCGCCCGTTTGTATAGTCATTGTATTGGCTGTCGATGACCAGCGACATGCGCACGACACGGTTTACCACGCTGGTCGTGGACTCGATATCGTTCTGCATCGCAGCCGGCTTTCTGGATGATGCAATCGGTGCGTGTGCGTGGTCTCGCGCGCCTTCGCTCCGAGCGATCTTGTTGCTGTCTGCGAGCAGCGTGTTGTAGTCGACAAGGGTGCCAGTAGCCGTATCCGTTTTCAGGTCGAATCGACGGCTTCCATCGCGAATCAATCCCTGCACATCACTGCCATTGAACACAACGCGCGCCCAGGAGCCGAGTCTGTTTTCAACGACCCCGTCGAATGCGCGCAACTCGCCGGTCGGAATGGGCACATTGTTCTCGTTGACGAAGCGCGTGCGTGAGAACACTTGGCTGGGGTTGAGCAACAGCGGCACGTCGGTGCCAGCGACACGGATAACCACCCGTCGCTCATACGAGCCATTGTTCAGAAACGACTGCTCGACAATGCGGCTAGAAGCCAACTGGTGCTGATCGAGGTTTTCGAGGCGGCTCGCCGCCCGATCGAACCACAAGCGAGACTGAATAGACGACTTCGGCAGCACGAGATTGATGCTGTCGAGCGACACCAATGCATGGCGGTCTCTCAGGTGCTGGAAGGTCCGACGCGCTGCAGCCGTGTCACCCGATTGTTCGAGCGCAATGGCCTCGATGTAAAGCGATGAATCGGTGTAGCTGCTGCCGGGGTAAGTCCGGCGCAACTCGATCATGCGCGCCTGTGCGCCAGCAAAGTCGAATTTGTCCATCAACAATACATAGCCACCGAGGTACAGCGCATCGTCTGCCAGGTGACTGGACGGGTACACACGGCCAAGACGGTCGAGTGCCGAGAGCGCTTCATCGTTCAGGCTTTTGTCTCGTGCGTCCAGTGCGTCGAGATACAACACCAGCGCGCCGTCGACGCCAACGCCGAGGGCTTCCTGTAAAACAGGCAACTTGACCCGCGCTCGGCGCAGGCGATCACTGTCGCCAGCCGTGCCAAGGTAGTCGCTGTAGAGGTCGACTGCGCCTTCATAGTCGCCGAGCTCCTCGAGCACCTTCGCCTGGTGATACAACTGATCGTCTGCTCGCGCACTTGGAGACGCCAGCACAGTGCAGGCCGCGATCACCGAGATCAGCGCGCGACGCCAGGACAATGGAGTCAAGCGTTTCATTGATCAGCCTTCGTGCGAGCCGGTGGACGCCGAGGTCTTGAAGTAGCGCAGCTCGTCGGCAACCGATTCGATCGCCTCGCGGGCCGGCCCGTCAACCTCGAGTGCTGCAAGGGTTTCGACGCGAGACTGCGCGGCCGCAATGCGCGTCTGGAGGGATTCAATTGTGACTGTCAGGGTATCGAACAGCTCACCGAACTCTTCGTCACTGCCGCGCCGCAACCGCGTCGTCATGTCGCCCTCACCAATCTGGCGCACCACGCGCTTTATCGCGAGCAGCGGCCCTCCGAGTTTGCGCACGATGTACACCCCGACCGCGACGGTCATGGCGAGGTTGAGTACGAGCATGACCAACAACCAGCGTGCCAGGGTCTCGACCATGCCCGGCATCTGCTCGTCGAGCTTGTTCATATCTTCTGCCGCAAACAGCAATGGCGAGACGCCCGAAACCAGACCGCCAATAAGGTAGTGGTAGAAAAATCCGAGGAGAACGGTTGTGAAGAACGCGTAGAACACCGCGAACATCAGCACGCGGCGGATCTCACGGGCCTGGAATGTCTTGTCGGTTAACAGCGCTTTGAGATAAAACGCATCACTGGACCGTTTCTGGCTCATGGGGTGAACGCCGGAGGAGTATGCCTTTTATGTCGGCGCGGTCACGGCGTTCTTGACGTCGGGCTGCCCTGTTGGCAGCCCGGGCGCCCGGTTCAGATGTGGGGCGCGAATTCGATCGCCCATGCGAAAAGGACGCAAGACGCTGCGATACAAAGCCACAAGGTTGAGATTGCAGTATCAGACACAGCAGGACTCCTGAGGGGTTCAAGGTCTCTGACTTAGCGTCCGAATTGGGCAAGCCTTGATCGGCAATGGCTCGAAGTCTTCTGTAATCCCTGCGTCAGTGCCGTGTGGCGAGCGGGCTGTCGCGCCACGCCCTTGGCACCAAACGGTGTCGGACCCTACACCGGCGCGTCGAAGAGCGATGCCAGCTCCTGTGTCATGACGTCGGCAAGCTCATCGACGTTCACGATAGTCACGGCGCGTTGGTAATACTGTGTCACATCGTGCCCGATGCCGATCGCCACGAGTTCGATCGGCGACTGCTGCTCGATCCGGGTAATCACCTCTCTGAGGTGTTGATCGAGGTACTTTCCAGCGTTGACCGACAGCGTGCTGTCGTCAATCGGCGCACCGTCGGAAATCATCATCAGGATGCGGCGTCGCTCCGGGCGTGCCAGCAGACGGTTGTGCGCCCAGCTGAGCGCTTCACCGTCGATGTTTTCCTTGAGCAGGCCTTTTTGCAACATCAAGCCGAGGTTGCGACGCGACCGCCGCCACGGCGAATCAGCCGTTTTGTAGAGAATGTGGCGCAGGTCGTTCAGCCGGCCCGGATTGCGCGGCGAACCGTCTTTCTGCCACCGCTCCCGGCTCTGGCCACCTTTCCATGCTCGCGTGGTGAAACCCAGCACTTCGGTGCGCACACCACAGCGCTCGAGTGTGCGCGCCAGGATATCCGCACAGGAGGCCGCCATCGCGATCGGGCGACCGCGCATCGAGCCCGAGTTGTCGAGCAACAGGGTGACGACCGTGTCGCGGTAGGGCACCGCGTGGGCCTGCTTGAAGGCGAGCGGACGCTCGGGTCGGGTAATCACGCGGGTGAGCCGCGCGGTGTTCAACACGCCCTCTTCAAGGTCCACCTGCCACGCGTGCTCCTGTTGCGCGAGCAAGCGGCGCTGCAGGCGGTTTGCGACACGTCCGATGGCGACCTGCTGATCGCCGATCAATCGGTCGAGCTGCCCGCGCAGCTCATCGAGTTCGAAGCCGTGTGCAAGTTTCTCGGCGGCGATGATTTCGTCAAAGTCCGTGCAGTAGACCGAGTAGGCATCGGGCTTGCGATTTTTCCCGGGTTTTTCCGGCGCGTTAACTGCCTCGCCGTCGTTGTCGTCGTCGCCGGGGTCGGCAAGTTCGTCGTTGCTGTCAGCGTCCGTGTCGGATTCGCTGTCATCGGCGTCCCCGCTGCTGTCGTCGTCGACAGACTCCTCCGCTCCCTCTTGTGGCGGATCGTCGCTGCCCGCGTCATCAGGCGGGGGCTCACTCGATGCGGCCCCGCCACTCTCGGCATCGCCCTCACCAAAATTGAGACCGGCCAGGAGATCCGAGATTGCTTGGGCAAAGTCTTCCTGATCGTCGAGACAACCGCTCATGCGATCAACATCGAGCTCGATGTGTTGATCAAGCCAGGTGCGGTACTTGTCGATGATGCCGTCGGCCACCGGCGGGGTCGCGCGGCCGGTGAGCTTCTCGCGTGCGTGCAGCGCAAGCGCTTCGGCCAGTGGCGAATACTCGCTATCCGGGTTGTCGAGCAGGTACCGGAAACGGTCCGTCAGTGCCGCGTCGAGGTTGTCGCCGACGCCGCTGTATTCCGCGCAGCCGCGCGCCTCGAGCCGCACCGCTTCGAGTCGGTTGAAGACCGCGCGAGACGGCCCACCCGAGGGTGCCAGCCGCTGGTGCTGCCGGGCGTCGTGGTAGCGTTTCTCGAGTGCGACCGAATCGGCTTGTCCCCGCCACAGGGTGCGCTGTTCAGGAGTCATGTCGGACACGGCCGACGGCAGCGTGACGGTATCGCCGTCGAGCGAAGGTGCGCTGTTGCCGAAATGCACACTGAGCTTTTCGGCATCGGCCAGCGCCCGCACACACCCCGCCTGCGCGAGCTGGGCCGCTTCACGCGGCCCCATCTGCTGCGCTTTGCGGCGGTTGTGGCCGCGCGCTCTGGGGGGAACGGCCACCGGGTCAGCCGATCTCGAGCTCGAGCCCGAAACTGCGTTGGTAGAGCTCTGCCACCAACGGCCGCTCGAGCGGGTCGCACTTGTTCAGGAAGGTAAACCGGAACGCCTCGGCGACGTCTTCGAAGATGGCAAGGTTTTCAGTCCAGGTGATGACGGTTCGCGGCGACATGACAGTCGAGAGATCGCCCGCACGGAACGCACCGCGCGTGAGGTCGGCAAGCTTCACCATGCGGTCGACGGTGTCGCGCCCGGCATCATCGTTGAGCGTCGGTGCCTTCGCCAGGACGATACCGCACTCCTGCTCGTGTGGCAGATAGTTCAGAGTGGTGGCAATGGACCAGCGGTCGAGCTGCGCCTGGTTGAGCGGCTGGGTCCCGTGGTAGAGACCGGTTGCATCGCCGAGACCGACGGTGTTGGCGGTGGCGAACAAGCGAAAGCCCGGGTGCGGGTGCAACACCCGCGACTGATCGAGCAGCGTGAGTCGGCCCGCGGTTTCGAGCACGCGCTGAATCACGAACATCACGTCCGGACGACCGGCGTCGTACTCGTCAAAGACCAACGCGATGTTGTTCTGGATCGACCAGGGCAGGATACCGTCCTGGAATTCGGTCACCTGCACCCCGTCACGCAACACGATGGCATCTTTGCCGATCAGGTCGAGCCGGCTGACGTGGCTGTCGAGGTTGATGCGCAAACACGGCCAATTAAGACGGGCGGCGACCTGCTCGATGTGCGTCGATTTGCCGGTGCCGTGCAAGCCCGACACCAGGACGCGGCGGTTATGCGAGAAGCCGGCCAATATGGCGCGCGTGGTGGTCGGGTCGAACAGGTAATCCGGGTCAACCTCGGGCACGTGCTCGCTTCGCTCACTGTACGCAGGTGACGTCAGGGCGCTGTCAAATCCAAACGTATCCGCAACCGAAACGGTCGTGTCAGGCAGTTGGAGACCGGATTGGGTCTGATTGATCATGGTGGCTTCTGTCGTTGGTCGGTTGTCGGGCGCACGGGCGCCAAACGGGTCAGTTTACTCTGCTTTTGACGGCCATGCCCTGCTATCCGCTGGGTCCAGTGTGACCCGGATGACTCGCCTGCGGGCACAAGCGGTACACTCTCCGACAAGCACAGCCCAGACCCGAATGCCCATGACCCCCGACGAATTTCGCACTGCCGGCCACGAACTCATCGACTGGATCGCCGATTACCGATCGAAACTGTCCGAGGGTCCGGTCCGCGCGCAGGTCGAACCCGGCGAGGTGCGCGCCCAATTCCCAAGTGCCCCGCCGAGCACCCCCGAAGGCATCGAGGCGATGTTGGCGCAGCTCGACACGCGCGTTGTGCCCGGCCTGACGCAGGTGCAGCACCCCATGCACTTTGGTTGGTTCCCCTCCAACGCATCGCTCGCCTCCGTGCTCGGCGACATCGCCAGTAGCGGTATCGGCAGTCTAGGCATCTCCTGGGAGAGCTGCCCGGCGCTGACGGAGGTTGAGGAAGTCACCTGTGAATGGATGCGCCAGCTAACCGGCCTGAGCGAGGCCTGGCACGGTGCCATTCACGACACCGCATCAAGCGCCATGATGGTTGCGGCCATGGTTGCGCGTGAGAAGGCATCGGATTTCAGCAAGCTCACCGGTGGTCTTCAAGGGGTCGACAACCCG
>CALDHJ010000152.1 GCA_937941555.1 uncultured Granulosicoccaceae bacterium
GGCGAACCGTGGCGATTCGCCGCTCGCCGTCGAGAGCTACCTGCTCGCTGCCCTCAACAGCACCGACCCTGCATTGGCCGAGCGCGCCACACGGGTCGCAATCCAGCATGAGGACTGGGATGCGGCGGGTGAGGCGGGGCGGCATTGGGCGAGTCTCGAGCCGGATTCGATGGACGTGCAGCGTTTGCTTGCGGGTGTCTATCTGCGGGCCGGTGATGCGACGCGTGCTGCCGACACCTTCGAGCGTGTGCTCGAGATGTCTGGCCAGTCGTTTGATTCCGGGGCCACTAGCATTCTCGCCGCGCTTCAGCAGGAGCCGGATCGCGCGCTGGGTCTAGAGGTTGCACAAGTGTTGGTCGACCGCCATCCGGACAATGCCATGGGGCACTTCGTGCTCGGACAGTTGGCAGCCGACTTCGGCGATCTGGATACGGCGCTCTCGGCCTTCGACCGCAGTCTCGCGATTCAACCGGCATTCGGTCGCGCCCAACTTGCGCGCGCGCAAGTGCAGTTCAACCGGGGTGAGGTGGACGACGCGCTCACGCTGTTGGCCGCGCACGTGCAGCGTTTCCCCGCTGACGTGGTTGCTCATCAGGGCTACGCCCAAATGCTGGTTGAAGCCGAGCGTGACGATGACGCCCTCGTGGCGATGGCCGACTTGTATGCGGTCGGTGAGGACCGCGCCCCGCTGGTCTACAACCTCGGTTTGATGGCGTTGGAGATGCGGGCCCTGGCTGATGCGCGGGGCTACCTCGAACGGGCTGTGGAACTTGACCCCTCTCGCCACGATGCCCACTACTTCCTAGGGCGGATCAGTGATTTCGAGCAAGATGTAGACGGGGCGGTAGCCCACTATGACCGCGTCACGTCTGGTGCCAACGCGTTCGAGTCGGCCTTGCGTGCGGCCGAACTGGTCGGGCGTTCTTCCGACCTCGCGGCCGGGCGCGAGCGGTTGGCTGTGCTGCGTAGCGACGCCGACCTCGCGGGCAGTGTTCAGATCGTGTTGTCCGAGAGTGGACTGCTGCAGTACCACGATGACTACGACGCAGCGCTTGGTGTCCTCGATGAGGGCCTAGGCCAATACCCGGGTGACATCGACTTGCATTATGCACGTGGACTGTTGCTTGCCAGACTCGGTGACGAGCGCGGGTTTGAACGTGAGATGCGCGTGGTGTTGGAGGCGGAACCCGACAGCGCCCAGGCCTTGAACGCGTTGGGCTACTCGCTCGCCGACCGCAACGTGCAACTCGACGAGGCGGAGCGACTCATCCACCGGGCGATCGAACTCGCACCGGATGATGCGGCGATCATCGACAGCATGGGGTGGCTGCATTTTCGCCAGGGTAATCTGGTTGAAGCGCAGAAATGGCTCGAGCGCGCGTACACGTTGTTGCCGGACGCCGAGATTGCCGCGCACTTGATCGAAGTACTCTGGCAGCTCGGCGAAGAGACGTCGGCGCGCGACCTGATGAGTGATGCGCTGACGGCGCACCCGGATTCCGACTTGTTGGTCGCGCTGCAGGACCGCATTCCCGGTTTGGTGTCCGATACGGTGGAGGGGTCGACGTTGTGAAGCGTGTGGGTTTGATACAGGTTGTCTGCGCTGCGCTGATCCTGGCGCTTGGCGGGTGTGCGGCAGTTGAGCAGGCCCCGGTTGTCTCCACCGACGCTACGGCTCATCAGGCTGAGCAACTGCGCCGTGATGCCGCCTTGATGCGTTTGGCTGGGTGGAATTTCGCGGGCAAGGTGCACGTCAAGGGCAACGAGCGTCCCGGCAATGTCGAGATCAATTGGATCGACCGCGGGGCTGTCAGCGATATCACGTTGTCCGGCCCGGGTGGCTTCAACGCGTCCACGCTGGAGGTTGCTCCGGGATTGGTAGTCTTGCGGCGGTCGAATGGACAGGTCGTGGAGGCGGACAACCCGGATGAACTGGTCGCCAAGTTGGTGGGCTGGCCGATGCCCTTGTCCTTGTTGAGTGACTGGGTGCTCGGTCTGCCCGGCGAGGCGAGTGTGTTGGCGCGCGATGCGCAGGCCCGTCTCGAAACGGCGCAGTATCGTGAGTGGACCGGGGAATTCTCACGTTACAGGCTGGTTGACGGCCTCGCGATGCCGCACCGAATTGATATCACCGATGGCCATTTGAATGTGAGTGTTCGACCGAGGCAGTGGTCGTTGGTGCCCGAGACCGCACCCCAGCCGAGTCGTCGTATCCCGATACCGGGCCTTGGAAGCTGAGACGCATGGCGTGGTCGCGTGGTTGGTTGGCGCCAGCCAAATTGAACCTCTTTCTGCACATCACCGGGCGCCGCGCAGACGGATACCACGATCTCCAGACGGTGTTTCAGCTCCTCGATGTTGGCGATCGATTGGATTTCCGACTCGCTCGAGACGGGGATCTGGCCGTGACGTGCAACGATTCGACTCTCGCGGGTGAGGGCAATCTCGTGTGGCGTGCGGCGACGGCGTTGCGCGATCGGGTGCCGGGACCCGAAGGGGTACATATCCATCTCGAAAAAGTGCTGCCAGCCGGGGGCGGGGTCGGCGGCGGCAGTTCGGATGCAGCCACCGCGTTGCTGGTGCTCAATGCGTTGTGGCAGCTCGACCTGAGCCTGGACGACTTGGCTGAAATCGGGCGCGACATCGGGGCCGATGTCCCGGTTTTCGTGCGCGGTTTCACAGCCTTTGCCGAGGGCATCGGCGACCGCTTGACACCGATCGAGTTACCGCAGCGGCACTACCTCGTGATGCATGCCGGCGTCGCGGTGGCGACTGCGCCGTTGTTCCGGTCTGAGGAATTGACAAGGGATTGCCCGCCTATCACAATAGCGGACTTCACTGGAGCCGGTGGGTCGAACGTATTCGAGCCGCTGGTCAGAGACCGCCACACCGAGATTGACGTGGGGATGCGCTGGCTGGACGACCAGGGCGCGTTACATCCCTCCCGATTGACCGGGACCGGCGGTTGTTTTTTTGCGGTATTTGAAGACAGCGAAACACCTGAAAAGGTGCTCGCCTCGGCTCCGCAGCCACTTCGCGGCTTTGTCGCCAAGGGGCTGGCGCGGTCTCCGGTGCACGATAGACTACAGTTACACGGCGTCTCGTAATGCCGTCCCCCAGTTGGGCCGTCGCCAAGCGGTAAGGCACCGGGTTTTGATCCCGGCATTCGTAGGTTCGAATCCTACCGGCCCAGCCATTTCTTCCTCTGCGATCGATGTGGATTGAGTAACGTGAGCAACGGCAAGATGATGGTCTTCGCGGGGCGTTCAAACCCCGAGCTCGCCACCCGCATTGCAGGCAAGCTGCAGCAACGGCTCGGCAGCGCGCACGTCACGACCTTCAGTGACGGCGAGACCAGTGTTGAAATTCTCGAGAATGTCCGAGGGCGCGATGTGTTCGTGCTGCAGTCGACCTGCGCGCCAACCAACGACAACCTTATGGAACTTCTGATCATGGTGGACGCGCTGCGCCGCGCTTCTGCCGATCGGATCACCGCGGTGATTCCCTATTTCGGCTACGCGCGCCAGGATCGCCGTGTGCGCAGCGCCCGCGTTGCGATCTCCGCGAAACTCGTCGCCGACATGGTCGTGGCCTCCGGGGTCGACCGGGTGCTCACCATCGACCTCCACGCCGACCAGCTGCAGGGCTTCTTCGACGTACCGGTCGACAACGTCTACGCATCGCCGGTGTTGCTCGCGGACATCTGGCGGCAGAAATACCCTGAGCTCATCGTTGTGTCGCCGGACGTCGGTGGCGTGGTGCGCGCACGGGCCGTAGCCAAGCAGTTGGGCGATGCGGATCTTGCCATCATCGACAAGCGCCGGCCGCAGGCCAACCAGGCGCAGGTGATGCACATTATTGGTGACGTCGAAGGCAAGTCCTGTGTGATCGTCGACGACATGGTCGACACCGCCGGCACCCTGTGCAAAGCGGCTGGTGCACTCAAGGAGCACGGCGCAGCGGCTGTTGTAGCCTATGCGTCCCACCCGGTGTTGTCCGGTAAGGCCATAGACAACCTCAACGCGTCGGTGATCGACGAGCTGGTTGTGACCGACACCATCGCGCTCAGTGAGGCGGCTGCCGCCTGTGATCGTATTCGCCAGGTGTCGATCGCCGACATGCTCGCTGAAACCATGCGACGCGTGCACCTCGAGGAGTCCATCAGTTCACTCTACATGGACTGACCCGACACATTTTTTAGAACGCGCAGGTCGCATGCGCGTTTGTTCCGCGGCAGTCGCCGCATTGACTGAAACTGGAGAAACCCATGAGCATTGATTTCACGCTCAGCGCGGAGACGCGCAGTGACACAGGGAAGGGTGCGAGCCGCCGCCTGCGTCGCGAAAACAAAGTCCCGGCCATTTTGTACGGTGGTGCGAGCGAGCCGGTCATGTTGACCCTCAAAGCCAACCAGGTTGCACGCAACCTGCAGGAAGAAGCGTTCTATTCCCATGTCTTGACGCTTGACATTGCGGGCAAGAGTGAGCAGGCAATCTTGCGCGACATTCAGCGCCACCCTGCCAAGGACCTCGTCCTGCACATGGACTTCCTGCGTGTCGTTGCCGATCAGCCCATCACGGTTCAAGTGCCCTTACACTTCCTCAACGAGGAAAGCTGTGTCGGTGTGAAAATGGGCGGTGGATTGATCAGCCGCACGCTGACCGAGCTCGAGATCACCTGCCTGCCGAGAGACTTGCCGGAATACATCGAAGTGGATCTCGCTGACGTCGATGTTGGCCAGTCTGTTCACATCTCCGACATCACCCTGCCAGCCGGCGTGACATCCGTCGCGCTTGCCCACGGTGAGGAGCACGATCTCTCGGTTGCTGCTG
>CALDHJ010000153.1 GCA_937941555.1 uncultured Granulosicoccaceae bacterium
CGTTGAGGTCAAAACCGTCCTGCTTGCGGTTCATGGCAAATGCGCCGTCGGCGACTGCATAACTCCAGTCCGCCGTTTTCTTGAAGCCGCCCAGCGGGTACATGTGTACGTGACTGATGCCGCAGTCGGGGTCGGTTGCCTTGTAGTGGGCTAGTGCCGTGACAAGCTTGTCCGGTGCACTGACGGTCATGAGTTTGGCGACGTTCAGCGCCTGCCTTGACAGGAACCGCATCGACGGACCCACACCGCAGGCCTTGGCGTGAGCCAGCAGGGTCTTGATCGTTGCGAGGCCCGGCACGCCGATGTGTACCGGCAGGCGATTTCCCTCGGCTTGTATTGCCTTGTCCCAGGCGATGACGGGCTCGGCCTCGAAAACGAACTGGGTCGCTATATAGAAATCGGCGCCGGAGCGTTCGGCGAGCGCGTTTTTCCACTGAAGGGCCTCTTTGAGGAGCTCGTCAGTGATGTCCGGACTGCCTTCCGGGTGCCCGGCTACACCCACAGTGTTGATTCCGTGTTTGTCGAAAATGCCTGTTTCCAACAATGCCATCGAGCTGTCGTAGGGGCCGACCGGGTTGTCCACGCCGCCAGCGAGCGTCACCACGTGGTCGACGCCCGCTTCGCCCGCACAGCGGGCAACGAAATCGTCAAACTCGGCCGCGCTTGCAATAGACCGGGCGGCGAAGTGGGGGGCGGGTACAAAACCCTCGGACCGCAAGCGGGCCGCCGTCTTGATGGTCTCTCGGTAGTCTGAGCCGGGCAGGAAGGTCACGGCGACAGTTGTGCCCTGACGTAGCACGCCATCGTAGCTCTCGATCTTGGCGGCTTGGCCCGGTGTCGTCTCGAGCGTGAAATCCTGCATGAAAGCCATGATCTGGTGTTCGATGCTGTCGTGTGTCGCTGCGTTCATGTGTCGGCGTCGCAATGGTGGATGGGCTCGCGGTGAGCCGGTTGTCCGGGGGCGTCAGCTTTCCGCTTTGCCTTGTTGGCGAATCAGTTGCTGGAGGTCTTCGTCACTGTAAGCGGACTCGATATCGGCTGCCGCTGCATCAGCGAGCGTCTGCAGGTCACCGTCGACCTCACGCTCTTCGCGGCGCCAGTCTTCAAGGTACTCGTCGGTAGTGGCCTTGCCGGCGCGCATGGCCGCCTTGTCGATCGCTTCCTGGAAACGCTCGGAGAGCAGGGCCTTGCCGGACTTGCGGCCTTTCTTGACGGTGATCTGCGAGGGGATGTCGCGCCACCAGATTGTTACAAGTTTCGCCATGTGATCGGTCTCTCCGCGATGGACTGCAAGCCTGTCTCAAGCTCACCGTAGCCGGTTTCCAGAAATTCGTAACGCAACCCCAATTGCTCGGCTGCCGCCTCGGCTCGCCGTTTGAGATCGTCGGTCGGTTTTTGCGCGAGGTACAGCAAACGCGTGTAGTTGCCGAACATCATCGGTAGCAGCTCCGCGTGATCCGCGAGGCCCATGCCCTGCCAGATCAGACGGTCGAAATGGCGCGCGAGAAAATCGGTCAGATAAAAGGTGCCGAGTTCCGCATCACTGATGGCGTTGAACGCCTCGTTGCCTGCGAAAAAACCGTAGCAATGGTCGCCTGGTAGCCGCTCGACACCCTCGCTGCGCAACACCGCGTCCAATTGGCCACCGGTACCGCAGTCGGCGTAGGCGACAAAAATGTGGTCGAAACGCTCGCGGGCGGCGGTAATCTTCGCCTGCACGGCCCCCGGGATCTTGTCAGGTCGGTTGTGCAGCTCTGCAGGCAGACACTGCACCGCGATGTGGGTCCAACTGCCTTGGCGTTGAAGTGCCGTGATCTCGTGCGCCAGCGCTCCGCAGGCGATGATCAGCGTATTCTTGGTTTCTGGTGCGGTTGTACCGCCTGCGGCGCTGTGGTCGGTTTGCATCGCTCAGGGTTCCGACAACAGCGCGCGGCGCCGCCTCAGCGCGCGGCGCGTTTCTCTGCGACCTTGGCTTTGGCGGTTTCGACGGCGACTGCTGCGTCCCGGCAGTACGCGTCGGCACCGATCGCCTGGCCGAACTCCTCATTGAGCGGCGCACCGCCAACGAGGACGATGTAGTCGTCGCGCATGCCCTGTTCCTTGAGGGTGTCGATGACGACTTTCATGTAAGGCATGGTCGTGGTCAGGAGAGCAGACATACCAAGAATGTCTGGTTTGTGCTCCTCGATCGCCTCGAGGTAGTTCTCGACCGGGTTGTTGATACCGATGTCGATGACCTCGAAGCCGGCGCCTTCCATCATCATCGACACGAGATTCTTGCCGATGTCGTGGATGTCGCCCTTGACCGTACCGATGACCATCTTGCCAACAGTCTCTGCGCCGGTTTCGGCGAGGAGGGGCCGCAGGATGGCCATGCCGCCTTTCATCGCGTTGGCTGCCATCAGCACTTCCGGGACAAACAGAATGCCGTCGCGAAAGTCGATACCGACGATGCGCATGCCTTCGACGAGTGCATCGGCCAGCACCTTGTCAGGTCCCCATCCGCGCTCGAGCAGGATGTTGGTGCCCTCGATGATCTCTTCTTTCAACCCGTTGTAGAGGTCATCGTGCATCTGCTCGACAAGCTCGTCGGTTTCGAGTTCGGAGAGGATGATCTCCTCTTCATCGTCTTCGTGATTCTGGGTTTCGTCTGACATGGCTCAAAACTCGGGTTGGCCGGCATTTGATGACCGGACTTCAGATCGCGGAACTCTATGTGCGACAGGGTGATTCAGCTGGTTCACTCGCGACAGGTCGGTAACGAAATGCGACATGGCTCCCCGGAGCCGACGCCAGCGGTGCCGGTATCGTGAATTTAGCGTGTTCCTGTGCAGGGTTTAGACCGGAAAACCGGCTATTGCCGAACCTTTTTACCGTTTTTCAGTTTTATTTTTGCTCAACACTCAACCACGTTGACCGGCACCTCCAACACATGTATTGCGAGCCCGCCGCGGGCGGTTTCCTTGTACTTGTGCGACATGTCCATGCCGGTTTCACGCATGGTCTTGATCACTTTGTCGAGCGACACGAAATGGGTGCCGTCACCGCGCATGGCCATTCTGCTCGCGTTGATGGCCTTGACCGATGCCATCGCATTGCGTTCGATACACGGCACCTGCACCAGGCCACCGATCGGGTCGCAGGTGAGACCCAGATTGTGTTCCATGCCGATTTCGGCGGCATTTTCGACCTGGGCCGGGGTGCCACCGAGTACCTCGGTCAGAGCGCCGGCGGCCATGGAACAGGCCGATCCGACCTCGCCCTGGCAACCGACCTCGGCACCGGAAATGGACGCGTTCTCCTTGAACAAAATGCCGATTGCACCAGCGGTCAGGAGAAATCGGATCACGCCGTCGTCTGACGCGCCTGGGCAGTGTTTGACGTAGTAGTGGAGAACGGCGGGGATGATGCCTGCCGCGCCGTTGGTGGGCGCGGTCACCACACGGCCACCGCCGGCGTTCTCCTCATTGACCGCCAGAGCGTAGAGGTTGACCCAGTCCAGTACGCCGATCGGCGATGCGGTCTCCGGGGTTTCGCAGTTCAGTTTCCGGTGCAAGGCACAGGCGCGGCGTTTGACCTTCATACCGCCTGGCAGGACCCCCTCAGTCTCGATACCTTGTGCGACACAGTCCTGCATGACCTGCCAGATGTTGAGTAGGCCACTCTTGATCTCGGCATCCGATCGCCACGCCCGTTCGTTGGCGAGCATGATGCTGCTGATCGACAGATTGTGCTCGTTGGCGAGTTCCAGCAAGCGTTCAGCGGTGGTGAAGGGGTAGGGTAGCGCGCTGTCATCCTCGACCAAGGGGTCTTCTCCGGCAGCCGCCGATTCATCGACCACGAATCCGCCACCAACCGAGTAGTAAATGGCTTCATGTAGCGTGTTGCCTGCCCCGTCAAGAGCGGTCAGTCGCATGCCGTTGCTGTGAAACGGCAGTGATTTGTCGCGGTACAAGACCAGATCGGTCGATTCATCGAAGGCGATCGTGTGATGCCCGGCCAGTGGCAGCTGGGCATTTTCGCGGACGGCCCGCACGCGCTCGTTCACGGTTGTGGTATCAGTGTGCTCCGGTGTTTCACCCATCAAGCCGAGGATGACCGCCTTGTCGGAACCGTGGCCCCGGCCAGTCGCGCCGAGCGAGCCGAACAGTTCTGTTCGCACCGTGGCAGTGGTTTGAAAGTGCTCTCGGCGGGTGAGCTCGTCAAGAAAGAGGCCGGCGGCGCGCATCGGTCCCACGGTGTGGGAACTCGACGGGCCAATCCCGATCTTGAACAGGTCGAATACACTTATCGCCATGGAGAGTCTCCGACAGGCTTCTGGGGTGCGCGGATTGTATAGTCAACAAATCCGGCCAAGTCGTGTTACTCGATTCAACTTGTCATATGGCGTTCCAAACTGTGATATCTGTCGCAGCCCAGCAAGAGTTGGTCGATTTGGTTGGCCTGCCTTGTGCTCAGTCCAACCCCTCCATGACGCCTGTCGATCGCTCAGATGGTAGATCCCTCCCACGACGAGTTGCAGCAGATGGCCCTCTTCGGCGGTCTACTCACCGGTTCACTGCAGACCCTGCGCGCGGCAGCGCCCGTCATCGCCCGCGAGCCGGGTGACGCGTTCTTTGTGCAGGGAGACGACGGTGACAGCCTTTTCGTATTACTGCATGGCACAGCGGTCGCCGTGTTGGCGGCGCCGAACCACAGTTACCTGCTCAGAACCATCTCAGTCGGCCAGTCGTTCGGTGAGGCGGCAAACATCGACTTGCAACCCCGCCGCAATTCCGTGTTTGCTCAGTCGGCGTGTCAGGCCATTGAGATCGGCCCGGATGCCATGCAGGCATTGTGGGAATTCGATCCCGAGCAATTCACGGTGCTGAGCATGAACATCTCGCGCGAGCTCAGCCGACGGCTTCGCGACAGTGACAGGCAGCGGCTCGCGCACTGGTCGATGGCAAACGGGATTCAGTAGCCGGCGTCGCGGTCGACCGCGCCCAGTGGCTTGTCGCCCCGCTCGATGCGATTGATGTTGTCACTGATCTGATCCGCGCCAGGCTCCACCAGCGTTTCAGCGGCGATGTGCGGTGTTACCACAACCTTCTCGTGCGCCCAGAACGGGTGGTCCTCAGCTAGCGGTTCCGTGGCGAACACGTCGAGCATCGCACCGCGCAAATGCCCGTTGTCCAGCGCGGCGAGTAGGTCACCTTCGACCAGAATGTCCCCGCGAGCCAAGTTGACGACAACCGCCTCCCTCGGCATCGCTGCAAATCGGGCGTGGTCGAGCAGGTGATGGGTGTCGGGTGTGAGAGGCAGCAGGCAGATCAGGAGATTGGTCTGCGCGAGGAATTCCTCGAACTCGGCTGAACCGGCGTAGGTTGATACCCCGTCGATGTCGCGCTTGCGGCGCGACCATCCACTCACCGGGAAACCGGCTTCTCGTAGAGCGCGTGCAGTGACCTGCCCGAGCGCGCCAAGACCGAGCACGCCAACAGATGGCCGTGGCGCAACCGCTCCAGTGTCTGGAGACCAGCTGGCGCGATTCTGTGCAACACGCATCCGATCAAAGCCACGCCAGTAGTGGAAAGCGGCGTAGAGCGCAAAGCTCGCCATTTGGTCGCCCATACCGGCGTCGCACAAGCGCACCACGGGGCAGTGTGGCAGTGTTGGGTCGTTCATCAACGCATCGACCCCGGCACTGGCTGTGAAAATGGCCCGCGCGTTTGGCACTTGGGCAAGGAGTCCCGCCCGTGGTTGCCAGGTCACGAGGTAGTCAACCGTCTGATCCACTGGCGCGCCGGTGTCGATTGCGATCTGAGCCGTGGGTAGGCGATGCTGCAGGGCTTGGGCCCAGTCCCGGGCTTTGTCGCCTTGGTGGCTCGGCATGCTGACGAGAATGTGCATTGAGTGGCTCAGTCGGACAGGGGCTGATCGTGGAGTCGGCGGTTTTGAAGAGGCGTGCGGCCGTATTGGTCGCGATAACACTTCGTGAAGTGCGATTGCGACACGAATCCCACTGCGACAGCCACTTCGATCAGCGGCATGCCGGTTTGGATGATATAGCGGTGTGCCTGCTCGAGCCGCTGTAGCAGGTAGTAGTGCTGCGGGGTGTCGCCTTTGTATTTTCTGAAGAGTCGTTCGAGTTGGCGCAGGGACAGATTGACACGTTCGGCAAGTTCCCGCGGAGTCAGGGGCGTCTCCATATGCTCGCGCATGAGCGCGATGGCATCCGCCATCTTCTGTGATTGCCGCGCGTTCAGCGTGTCTTCGGCAATGCGCTGGTGCTCCGAGCCAGTACGCGCGCGCTCGTGAATGAACTGGCTGGCGACCAGGGTTGCGAGGTCTTCGCCGTGCTCGTCGGCGATGATCGCAAGCAACATGTCCATGGCGGCAGTGCCACCGGAGCTGGTGACGCGGTTGCGGTCGATTACGAACAACTGGTCTGTGATATCGAGACTGGGGAAATCCTCGGCGAAACTACCGATGTATTCCCAGTGCAGGGTGCAACGGTATCCGTCGAGCAAGCCAGCACTCGCCAACAGATACCCCCCGGTGCTCACGCCGCCGATACGGATGCCGCGGTTGGCATATCGGTGCATGACGCGGTGATAGGGTTCGCACATGCTGCGATTGAGGTCGAGCCCGCCACAGATCAGAACGGTGTCGGGCCAGTTGAGATCCGGGACGCCGTCGCTTGCTATTTCGATTCCGCTACTGCTTCTCTCGGGGCTGCCGTCGAGGGTGTAGACACGCCATTCGTAGAGGCTGCGCTTGGAGACGCGGTTGGCGGATCTCAACGGTTCGGTGGAACAACCGAATGCCATGAGCGAGAACTCCGGCACCAGAATGACCGCGACACGGTGCGCGCGTGGGGGGTCGATGTGTGACGGGTCTGGCAACACGGATCTCCCTGTGGGGTGTCCGACGCGAACGCGAGGGTGTCTCTGGGTCGAATTATACCGGACAATGGCGCAGTGTCAGTTTGTTGAACAGGCGGGAGCGACAGAGTGAGCAAAACAACGGAAATTCACTTCGTCCGGCACGGTGAAACCGATTGGAACGCCACAGGGCGTGTTCAGGGGCAAGCGGAGTCTCGCTTGACAGACAGGGGGCAGGCTCAAGCGCGCGCACTCGGGTTGCAACTCGATCCTTCGGACTTTGACGCGGTCTATTGCAGCAGCAGCGTGCGTACAAGGCAAACGCTTGATGGGCTGTTGCGGGGCCGACCGTGCAGTGCGCACTTCCGCGACAATCTACGTGAAATACACCTCGGACCCTGGCAGGGGTTGTTGCGATCCGATGTGGCTGTGCAATGGCCCGGAGAATTCGAGGATTTCAAACACCGGCCCGATCGCTTTGCACTCGACGGCGCAGAGTCATTCGAGGATCTGCAAGTCCGTGGAACCCGTGCGCTCGACGCCATTGCCGAATCACATGCCGGGTGCCGGGTGTTGGCGGTCAGTCACGGTGCCTTGATCAAGGCCGTCTACTGCGTCGTTGCCGGTGTGGGACTCGAGCAATTGTGGGCGCCGCCCGCGGCTGACAACTGCGCGCGGTTCATTCTGCAGTGGCACCCGAACGGCGAGCACAAGGTCATGGCGCATTATCCGGGTGGCGATGCGCTGCTGGGTGATTGATGCTGGCCTGTCGGACACCGTTCTGGTCCGTATCTTGAATAATGACAAGGCAGAGAGGTTCAGGGAACGGAATCTCTGCGCCGACGGTGTCCTGTACAGTCGGTGGACCGCCACGGAGGGCGCCTCTCGATTTCTTCCTTCTCGCGCTGACGGTGCTGTTGGCATCGGTGGCGCGTCGCCGACGTCTGCACTGGGAACGCGCCAGTGTTGCGCTCAGGCCAACCCCATACGAACCATTTCACACCGCGGCAAGACTTTGCCGTGTGTGGCAGGTTATGCCCCTCATTGAGGCCGCTATCGGCAGGGTGTCCCGGTACACGCGACCATGCTCAGCGGCTGAGGCTCGTCAGGTGGGCGAGGAAGGTGTCGGCGTTTTGAAAGCCGACGACACGTGTGCCGCGTTGTTCGTTCCCGGTCGGGTCGAAAAAGAGAATGGCGGGCGGTCCGAAGAGACCCAGTGATTTCAACAAGGCCTTGTGGTCGTCATTGTTTGCCGTGACATCCGCCTGTAAGAGCTGGAAAGTCCGCATCTTGGCGGCCACTGTCGGATTGGAGAACGTGAAGGCTTCCATTTCCTTGCAGGCCACACACCAGTCGGCGTAGAAGTCCAGCAGCGTGGGCCGGTTCCCGCTCTGGGCCAGTGCCGTGTTCAGCTCCTCGAGCGAGCCCACTTCCTGAAAGGCGACGTGCGCCGTCTCTGACTGCGTGCCTGTGCCGAGGTGTGCCAGAGGAGCGCTGAACCGTCCCTGGCCGGTTGCGGCACCAATCAGCCACAAGCCACCGACCAGCGCGGCAACGATGCCCATGCCCTTGGACAGTTTACGCCATGCGGTGTCTGCCATTTCGAACGCTCCGAGGTAGACACCCGTGCAGATCGCCAGCACACCGGACAAGGCCAGTGTCACTTGCGAAGGCACCGTCCGATCGAGCATCCAGATCGCCATGGCGAGCAGCATGACCCCGAACGCGGCCTTGACCGTGTCCATCCATTTGCCAGCGCGCGGCAACCATTCTCCGGCCGAGGTGCCGATCACGATGAGCGGTGCACCCATGCCGAGGCTGAGCGCGAACAACGCAAGTCCGCCTGTAGTGGCGTCACCCGTTGAGCTGATGTAGATCAGCGCGCCGACCAACGGCGCAGTGATACACGGGCCGACAATCAGCGCCGACAACACCCCCATCACGGCAACCCCGGTGGATCGGCCGCTTTGCTGGTTGTTGCTCAGCCGGGTGAGGCGGGTTTGCAGTGCGCTCGGGATTTGCAGCTCGTAGAAACCGAACATCGACAAGCTCAGCAGCACATACAACAGGGCAAAGCTGTAGATGATCCACGGGGTCTGGAAGAGCGCCTGGATGTTGTTGCCCGACAGCCCGACCAGCACCCCGATTACGGAGTAGGTCAATGCCATCGCCAGGACGTAGATCACCGAGAGTTTCAGTGCTCGGCGGGTTGTGATGTCCTCGCCTTGTCCGGCAATGATGCCGGAGAGAATCGGGATCATCGGGAATACGCAGGGCGTGAACGCGAGCAGCAGGCCGAGCCCGAAGAAGATCGCCATCGTCGGCAGCAGCGACTGGCTCTGCAGGCGGTTTGCGAGTGCGTCCTGTTCGCTGACGCGCGGTGCGCTAGATGGTTCGGCCGTGGTCGGCTCAAGCGCGCTCATCACTGCCGTGCCGGTGCCGGTGCCGGAACCGGTGACAGTGGAAGTGAGTCCGGCAGTCGGCGGCAGCGCCAGCGCGACGATGCGCTCTTGCGGCGGAAAGCACACGCCGATGTCGGCGCAGCCCTGATTTCCGACCACCAGATCCAGCTCTGAGGCATCGCTGCTGTTGGAGAGGATTGGCACGGTGATGTCGATCTGGCCGCGGTGAGTCTCGACCAGACCGAAAAACTCGTCCTGTTTGATCTTGCCGGGGGGGATCACAGGCTCGCCAAGTGTCACACCCGCAGTTGCAGAACGGAACGCAAATTTGTCGCGGTAGAGGAAATAGCCCTCGGCCGCTGTCATGGTCAGCAACACGCTGCTGCCGTCAGCCAACAGAGGCCCGATCGCGAAGGCGTCGTTCGGGTCCATCAGCTCGTCTTGGCCACCGCCAAAGGGGTTGCTGAAAAAGCTGTTGGCGTAGCTGGTCGACACCCCTGCGACCAGCGTGAACACCAGCATGACCGTGGCCCAGGCGGCGCGAATCGGTGTCATCAGGGCAATCTCCGGTCGGGTGTTTGTGTTTCTGTTGCGCAGTTGCCGGCGTGCCGGTCTGCGAGTTCTGATCCCGTACGATCGCGACGGTTCCCTCGAGACACCGGTTCGCGAGCCGGGAGGGTGGCGGTCGACGCCGTGCCCGAGCCGCGCAATCGTGTGTGCATCGACTGAATTCTGCGCAAAACGCTCGCCAAATACGCGCGTGTCAGCGCTCGTCGCGACGCGATTATAGGGCCGGGCGCCAGCGCATGTGGCCCCCCGTGCTATCGCGGCGCTGGTGCCACCGGCCCGGCTTGGTAGGTGCCGGAATCAGAGCGTCGCGGCGACGTCGTCCAAAGCCGCACCCAGTGCGCCGAACAGGGCGTCCAGCTCAGCGTCGGTAATGATCAGTGGTGGGCACACCGCCACGGCGTCGCCGGGCGTGGGTCGCAGGATCAAACCGTGCTGTACGCAAGCCGCTGCAACCTGTGCCGCTACCTTCTGCGCAACCGGGTATTGTTCGCGGGTGGTCTTGTCTGCAACCAGCTCCACGGCGCCGATGAGACCGACGCCGCGCGCCTGTCCGACCAGCGGGTGCTCGGCCAGGTTGGCAAGGTGGGCCAGAAAGTGCGGTTCTCGCGCCCGGACCATGCCGACAATGTCGCGCTCTTCGTAGATCTTCAGCGTCTCCAGCGCCACGGCCGATGCGACCGGGTGACCGCCGTAGGTGTTGCCTGTTCCGAACATGCCGAGTGCGCCACTGTATTCCTCCAGCGCGTTGTAGACGTGGTCTGCTGCCACCACGGCACCGATCGGGATGTAGGCGGAACTGAGCTGCTTTGCACACGTCATGATGTCCGGTTGGTAGCCGAAGCGCGTGCAACCGAACATCTCGCCGGTGCGACCGAAACCGTTGATCACCTCGTCGCTGATGCAGAGAATGTCGTTCTCGCGCAACACGGCTTGCATTTTCTCAAAGTACCCGGTGGGCGGGATGAGCACGCCACCCGCGCCCATGACAGGTTCCGCGATGAACGCCGCAATCGTGTCGGCACCCTCGCGCTCGATGGTCTCTCGCAGTTCGGCAACCAGGCGGTCAGTGAATGCCTCTTCACTTTCTCCGGGCTCGGCGTATCGGTAGTGGTGGGGCGTGGTCAGGTGCGTGACCATCGCGCCATTGGGCAGATCAAACCCGCTGTGGACGTAGGGCAGCCCGGTCAAGCTGCCAGCGGCCACGGTGACACCGTGGTAAGCGCGGTTCCGAGCGAGAAATTTTTTCTTTTTCGGTCGGTTCAACGCGTTGTTGTAGAACCACACCATCTTGATCGCTGCATCGACTGCCTCGGAACCGGAGTTCACGGTAAACACCCGGTTAAGGCCGTCGGGTGCAATGCCGGCCAGTGCAGCCGAGAGTTCGATTGCTGGCGGCGTTGCGCGGTGCGCGAACATGTGGGAGAAGGGAAGGGCGGCAAACTGGGCGGCTGCGGCATCGGCAAGGCGCTGCTCGCTGTAGCCCAGAGAGGCGCACCAGAGGCCCGCCATGCCTTCGATGAACCGGTTGTCCTGATCGTCGAAGACGTAGACGCCTTCGCCGCGACTCAACACCATCGGCCCGGCATCGCGGTGGGCCACCAGATTGGTGTAGGGGTGAATCACATGGCGTTGGTCGAGCTGGTGCAGGGTGCTGCTCACGAGGATGCTCCGGCGAGTTGGATTCGTGGAGTGTCGCGCGGGAGAGGGGGATTTGGCAATGCACACTGATCTGGTGCTAGACTCCAGCCAGACCGCTGCAGAGTCAGCAGCGATTCGATGACGGCAAGGCTCAACGTGAATACCCTCGACCAACAATCCGATATCTCGCTTCGCGCCAATGTGGCTGCGGGCGGATTGTCGTGGCTGGGTTTCTTTTATTTCGCGTATCGGTCTGACGCCTGATCGGCACGGTCCGACGGCGTTCCCCCCACCCCGCCATCGGATACCCCCAAACACCCTGAACTCCGCTGGCGACCACCACGGAGATCAGACATGTCACTTTCCACACCCGCGCAACACCGCGAGGCCCGGTCGAGCAGTGAACTGCCGCCATCGGTGAACGGCCTGCCGTCACCCGACGTGTTGCGCCATCGCCACAGCCTGAGCGCTGTACATCGACAACAAGTCGAACAACACAGGCAGGCAATTGCGGACATCCTCGGCGGGCGCGATCCGCGTCTGCTCGCGGTGGTTGGCCCCTGTTCAGTCCACCATGTCGACGACGCACTCGAATACGCCGATTGGTTGGCCACGCAGGCGCACTGTTTCCGGGATGTACTCTTGATTGCGATGCGGGTCTACACCGAAAAGCCGCGCAGCACGGTCGGGTGGCGCGGGCTTGTCTATGACCCGATGCTCGATGGCAAGCTAGGACCGGCGGATGGGTTGTCCGAGAGTCGCCGCGTGTCGACGGGTGTGGTGGCGCGTGGTTTGCCGGTTGCAACCGAAGTGCTGGACCCCTTCGTTGTGCCGTACCTCGAGGACACCTTGGCCTTTGCATCCATCGGGGCCAGAACCTGCGAATCTCAGACCCACCGGCAGATGGCTGCGACGCTGGGGTGCCCTGTCGGAATCAAGAACACCACCACCGGCGGTGTTCAGGCCGCCGCCGATGCCGCCGTTGCGGTGGGCTCGGCCCAGTCGGCCTTTTCACTGGCACCGGCAGGCGGAGTGGTGATCCGCGAATCTGCTGGCAACCGCGATTCGGCGATCATTCTGCGCGGCGGCAGCGCAGGCCCGAACTTCGACATCGACACGCAGGCGCACGCGCGGCAGCTGATGGCGCAGCGCCAGCTCAACGACGCCGTCGTCATCGATTGCAGCCACGGCAACAGCGGCAAAGTGGCCGCCCACCAACTCGACGTAGTGGCCAGCCTGTGTGAACAGATGCGGCGTGGTGTCGACCGGCCTGCCGGCGTCATGATCGAGAGTAATCATCACGGGGGACAACAATCTGCCGGACCGCTAAATGGCCTGAAACGGGGTGTATCGGTGACCGACGAGTGCCTTGGACAGGCAGATACCTCGGCAGCCCTCGAGCAGCTCGCCGAGACGCTGCGAGACACAGCGGGATCGACGGAACAGACCCGGGCGGGGCACAGTGTGTTGTCACTCGAGGTGTGAACCGTGACACGGCATCCGGCTCTGGCCGAGGGTATTCTCATGTGTGAGTCCATCTGTCGGGAGGGCTGCCGAGCTGCCGGACATGGCGGGCGCAGACCTGAACCAATCGATGCCGGAATGAGGATTGGTGAACACCATCAGCACGGATACACACGCAGAGGGAATACACGCACACAAAGATAGTGCGCTTGTTTACCGTGCGTGTTCACGTGCCTACGCCAACCTGCTGGGGGCGCGGGAACCGGATGATATTCTCGGCCAGCGAGACTCGACGCTGCTCAGAGCGTCACGATCAGCCCTTTGGGAAGCAACTCAGCGATTACTGCTACTGGACGGCGTCTGCAGTTTGACGCCGTTGGCAGCGACCAACCGACACAGTGCCTGGATGGTGCAAAGCACCTCTGCAGAACGCGCAGGAGTCGATATTGCTGTCGTGACGTTTTCCGCCATGCTCGATACCCTTGGCGCGCTTGCACCAGACGCTGTTCGAGCCGGTGCAGCGGGTGTTGTGGTCGTCACCGAGGGCCGCATCATCGCCGCAGACTCGGCTGGCCGCGAGTGGGCTCGTTCGGGCAATGGTTTGGCGGATGTGACATCACAATTTCTGCAACACGGCGAATGGCAAGCCTGGCTGGCAAGCCGCGCCGGTTGCAAACCGCCAGAGGCTTCGCTCGAGGCGGACCCGGCTGGCTCGAACGGCCAGCTTTGGCTGTCCCCACTTCGCTGGCACCGGCAACGCTGTGTATTGGTCGTGCTGGCCAAATCGGTCGAGACGTTTGGAGCGGGGAGCATCTCACCCGCGCCCGATTCACGCGGCGAGTTGACAGAAGACGACAATCGGTTGGCGACGACACATGCGTTGCTTGACGCCTCGCCCGTCGGCACCTTGTTGCTGCGTGGGCAACGAATCGAATTCGCCAATGCCACAGCAGCGCGGTTGTTGGGCCACACCTCGCCGGTGGCACTCAGCGAGGCGACCGTTCTGCCTGCGGACTTGCTCAACCAGCTCGAAGGCAGTGCTGAATCCGGCGAGGCCATTCATTGCAAATGGCGTCGTCAGGACGGACGCGAGTTGCTCGCGCGGTTGACGGCCCGTTGGGTAGCCGTGGGACCGACTGTGCAGCTTGTTGTGCACATTGATGATCGTCTGCCCTTGTTGCGCCAACTCTCAACGCTCACCGCCGACCGAGAGCGGTTTCAGGACTTTGCCGAGAGCGCAGCTGATTACTTTTTCGAACTCGACGCCGCGCTGCGTTTCACCTACCTCTCTGACCGCTTTGAATCCGTTTTTGGTGTGCGCCCGGATGATGTGTTGGGGTTGTCGATCGATTCCTTTCACTCGCGCTACCTGCCGCAGCCGACCTCTCCGGAATGGAGTCGGCACTTGTCCGCTTTGCGAACCGGTCAGTCGCAACTGGATTTCGAGTTTCGATGGACCCGTGACAACGGTGGCGCACGCATTCTCATGCACAGCTGCCACAGTGTGCGGGATGCAGACGGGATGTTTCGTGGGTTCCGGGGTGTGGGCCGTGACATCACACGGGATCGTGAACTCGCCGAACAAATCGAGTACCACGCCACGCATGATGCCCTGACCGGGCTTGTCAATAGACGGGAGTTCGAACGATTGTTGTCTGATGCGCTCGAGAGCGCCAGACAATCGCCCATGGGTCATGCGTTGTGCTTCATCGATCTTGACCATTTCAAGCATGTCAACGACGACGGTGGCCACCAAGCGGGCGATGCGGTCTTGCGAGAGCTTGGCAGCTTGTTTATCGACAACTTGCGCCAGTCGGATGCCATCGGGCGGTTGGGTGGGGATGAATTCGGCGTTCTGATTTACAACTGTGATCTTGCGAAGGCCGAGAGTCTGGCCAACGATTTGCGCAAGGCCGTCGAGGCGTATCAGCTCGACTGGGAAGGTGTGTCATATCGAGTCGGTGCGAGCATCGGTGTGGTGCCGATCGGTCGAGAGTCTGGAGACATTGAAGCGGTCATGCGCGAAGCGGACAGTGCTTGCTACGCGGCGAAACACGCCGGTCGAGGCCGAATATCCGTATTGCAGGATGCAGCGCCGCCCGCTGAAAAATCTGTTGACAGTCTCGTTGCGCGGCGACTGCCGGTGATGCGGGAGATGATGATGCCTTTGCAACCTGCGGTGCGTGGTGATGTTCAGCGATTGGGTGTCTGGGGTGAGTCTGGTGATCAAGCATCGCCGTTGAATGATCGGGACCTCTTCGCATTGGCCAGTGCGCAGGCTCTGCAGTCGGACTACGAACGCAATCTGGTATCGAGTGTTTTGGCTTGGATTGACGATCACGGGGCCCAGGGCACATACCTGCGGCAAGCGCAGTTGCGCATGCCGGGTGCTTTTCTTGCCGATGCTAGTGCATTGGATATTGTGGGACAGTTGCTCGCGCAACACGGATTCTCGGACAAGCTCTGGATTGAACTCACGCACGGGGCGGCGCAGCGTGCACTGGAGGGTGCACTCGACACGTTGGCGGAGGCCCGGTGCCGTTATTGCGTCAGTGATGACAGTCTCGCTGCGCGGTTTGCCGGTCAGTCGGGTTTGTTGGTTCACTCCGAGGCGGTTGCGCGCGCGCTGAGTGGCCCCCGTTCGCGTCGGCAACTGCACGACGGCGTTGCAGCGGCAAAACACGATGGTTTGCAAGTGCAGGTTGTCGGCGTCGCAGATCTCGATCTGCTGCCCGCTTTGCGCGATATGGGGGTGGATCTGGCGGCCGGCGCAGTTCTGGCGGCGCCGGACTACCTGAATGTAGAGCCGCTCACAGGCTGAGGCAGTAGGCCGTGTTCAGTCTGGTTCTGCAAGCGTTGCAGAGCCCGGAGCTGGGCGAAAGAGGATGTAGCCGCCGCGCCGGTAGGCGATCTCTGCACCGTTCTGGGGGAGCCGGCCATCCCGTGAAAAAACCCACTCGCCGTCAGCCGGCGGCCTGTGTTCGGTGATGTGTCGCCTGTAGACACTGAAGCTCGGTGATCGCGTGGCCCAGGTCACAACCGGCAGTTCATATTGCGCGGCATAGCGGCCGGCTTCCTTTACCGGCAATTGGCGCGAGTCCGCGATCGCCGGGAGCAGGCAGAGCCCGACAAACCAGGCTTGCAGAAAGCCGGCGGCGAGCAGCGCTTCGCTGGTATGCAATTTCCGCACGCAGCACAAGGCAAGAGACAGCGCGAGGAACAGCGCGACTCCGCTGAGGTAGAGCGGTGTCGTGAAGCTTTCGATTGCGAATACGCTGGTTGCGTGGCGAAAGAGATCGGAATCATCGACCTCACGCATCATCAGGATAAAGGGGTAGGCGGCGGCGAGAACTGCAAAGCCGAGCAACGGTGCCAACAGAATCCAGCGGTTCTTGACGGTTTCGCGAAAGCGAGCCATCAGGATGAATAGCGGAGAGCCGCCGAGCAACAATTGGTGTGGCAGCTCTGCGCCAGGCAGCGAGAACACCACCAGCACCACGCCCAGCCAGGCGAGTGCAAACCGGTGGAGTGGGTTCTGCCAGCTCTGACCTGCTCGCCACAACGCCACAAGCGCGAGCACGCTGAACGGCACCACGACCAGTGGCAGCGTGCCGAGGAACGCCATGGGCGAGCTTGATGCAGGTGTGTTGCCTTCGGGAAAGAGGCCGCCCCACTGCTGCATCAGGAAACTGTCGGTAAAGGCGCTGCCGTGGGTGAGCCACATCATCGTGAACCACGGTGCCGCTATCAGCGCGAAGAGCAACCATCCCCGCCAGCTCAGCAGCAGCTGTCGGGCGGCGGTGGCGCGGCCACCGGCGAGGAAGAACGCAGCGCTCGCCGCGACCGGGATCGCAACCGCTGCAGCGCCCTGCGTCAGAACACCCAGTGCCATCCAAAGGTACATCCGCAACGCAACGCCGCCACGGGGCTTTTCACTCCAGCGGTAGGCGTCGAGTAGGGCGAGCGTGACCCACAGGTTCATCAACGCGTGCGGAGTGGCCGAGCGGCCCACGATCGAGACCGCAAGGCTGGCCGCCATGAACATGGCCACGGCGCGGGCGCCGCTGATGCCCATGCGCGTGCGACAGAACGCGTAGAGCACCAACATCCAGACGCTTGCTGCGAGCGAAGAAGGCAGTCTGAATGCCGGTTCATCGAGGCCGAACACGGCACTGCTGGCTGCCTGCAACCAGAAAAAGAGCGGTGGCTGACTGAGCAGCGCAACACCGTCGAACCGGGGTGTCAGGAAGTCACCGCTTTGCCACATACCCCAGCTGGTGACGGCTGCCCTGCCTTCGTCGCCGTCGAAGAGGGGGGCGGATCCGAGCTGGAGCGTGAAACACAGTGCGGCCAACACCACGAGGTACAGCGTTTCACGCACGTTTGGATGGGTCCACATGGGCGGGGCGAACCGGCAGAAAAGGGTGTAGGGGCGAGAGATTAGCATGGCGGGGCACTTGTCCCCATGGGCGACTCGCCTCAGTCTGCCGTGCCCGCAGACGGTTCGATGGCCTGCAGGTGGGAGATGTTGAGCTGCAGTGTGTCACGGCCGCGGAAATGGTTGATTTCGAGCCTGAAAAGCACGTGTGCACGGCTCATTCCGTGGTGATCGGCCTGGCCGAAGGCGATAGCTGATAGCGCCTGCGAGCTATTGTCCTGCGCGAGGTCGAGCTGCAGGTGCCGCTCACCGACAACCCGGCTGCGCAGTACGTTGAACTCCCCATCGAAAACAGGCTCCGGAAACTCCTGACCCCACGGGGCGGCAAAACGGAGCGTTTTGGCGAGGTCGAGGGAAAAATCCGGCTCTTGCAGTGGACCGTCCGACCAGAGTTCCCTGACACCCGTGTCCTCGCCGAGCTTGGCTTCGACAAGATTTGCGAAGAGGCGTTCGAACTCGCCCAGCATCGGTGCAGGAATGGTCAACCCGGCCGCCATCGCGTGCCCGCCGAAACGCTCGATCATGTCCGGGTGGGTGTGGGCGATCTCGGCTAGCGCATCCCGGATGTGCAGGCCCTGAATCGACCGTGCGGAACCAACCAGTTTGCCGCCGTCGGCCGCGGCAAAGGCCACGGTCGGCTTGTGGTGGCGGTCTTTGATACGCCCGGCCAGAATGCCGACGACACCCGGGTGCCACTCCGGATGGTGCAGACACAAACCGGCCGGGAGTTCTC
>CALDHJ010000154.1 GCA_937941555.1 uncultured Granulosicoccaceae bacterium
GGTTCATTCAGTATGACCGACAGGTCGCCGACCAGCCGGCCCGGCAGGATCTCGGAGACGAGGCGGTCGTCGTGTCCGTCGACGGGCCAGTACATCCCCGCCTGGCCTGTGACGCAGAGGTAGGCCGCATCGGCTTGCTCGTCGGGCGCGAAGATCTCCTGGCCGGCTTTGGCGGGATACCACTTTGCACTGAAGGCGAGGACGCGTTGGTGTTGGCGGTCGAGGTCCTTGAAGAGATCGGTCTTGGCAATCACGCGCAATTTGCGGTTGAGGTCGGTCTGGGTTTCGGTGTCTGACGCTGCGCCTTCGCGGATCACCCCGTCGATCCGGCCGTCGACGATGTCAACGTAGAGGTCGTAGCGCTCGGGGTGGTTGATGCGTTTCTCGATGAAGACCTTGGTCGCGGTCGGCATGAGTTCGCTGATGCGCTCGCGCATGAGTGCACGCGCGTCGCTGTCGTGGCTCGCAAGCGCATTGCCGAGGATCAAGATGTCAGGTTTCTTGATGCCGGCGCGGCTGAAGGCGAGGCGTTCACGGAACACTGCGGGCAGGTTGTCGCCGCCTGGCGTGGTCTCGACGTCGAAGATGCACTCGGCTGCCAATCGCCTCAGGCCGTGCTCGGCAAGCACCTCTACGACCGTGTCTTCGATCAAGCGCTCGCGTGCGCCGGCAAGCGGCGAAACGGTGCCGAACAGCGCGTTGCCGAGCAGGGTCATGACCGGCACGTAGCGCGTCGGGTCGAAGGTCTCGAATTGGCCGTTCAACGCAGCGACCATGTGGGCGGCGTTCTGTTTTCGGATCTCGAGAATGCGACCGATGAAGGCGGGGTTGACGGCCGGGCCGATCTGCTCGGCCGAAAAGGCGAAAGGTACGGTCAGCATCAACGCGTAGTCTTTGGGGGCGAGTGCGTCGTTGCCCTCGAGCTTGCGCGTTTTGACGATGGCGCTGAGCTGGCTGTAGAGCTCGTCGTCCATGTTGAGCCGCCGGAACAGCGGGTGGTCGGTGCCATCCTTGCCAAAAGTTGCGATCAGGCTCTCGACCAGGTGGGTCGCCAGTTGCGCGAGTTCGTGCTCGATGCCCTCGTCGCGCAGAATACGCACGAAAGACTGATCTTCGGCGAGTTCACGCTGTGTGAGGCTGTGTTTGGGCAGTGCGTAGAGCAGGTTGCTGCCGAGCGGGGTGTCGGGGTTGAATTTTTCTGGGTGGAATTGGTTGACGAATTCCAGCAGCCCCGCGGACTCGAGGCGGGCGGTGATCTCGGGGCGCAGCCGCACGACAGCATCCGACAGCTGGCGGTGGATGGTCGGGTCGAGTGGTGAACGTAACGCGCGGCGGACCATGAAGTCGTCGATACCCATCGCCTCGACGAGCCGGAACCACCACTCCCGGATCTCTTCGGATGACGTGAAGTCTGCGAGGCTCGGGTCGACCCAGTTCGTATCGACCGGGTCGGTGCTGTTGCCTGCGCGCGCAGCCTCGGTGCGGGCGCGCTTTGATTGGGTCGAGTTGAAGTCGGGTGCGATCGGTTGGCGTTTGAACGGCAGCAGCAGGTTCTCGCCGAGCGTGCCTTGCAGCAGCTCGGGGCTCGAATGGGCGTAGCCGATGCCTTGTACGAGGGTCGTCTGGTGCAGCTGGTTGAGGGGGTGGCCGGCGACGGTGACGGTGCCGTGTTGGGGCACGACTTCGCGGGTCAGGAGATCGGCAAAGGCGCGCGCGGTCACGTCGCTGTCGGTTCTCACCGCCACCCGGGCGCCAGCGGGAATGGTGAGGTTCAGGTCTTCGAGCAGGGTGTGGCCGTCTTCGTCGCGCACGGTCACCTTGTCGAGCACGATGTCGCCGTGCAGGCTCACCGGCGCGTCGGGCTCGCCGTCGAACAGGCTGTCGTCAACGAGGGTGGCCGGTGCGAATTTTTCAGTCACCACGGTCCAGCGAAGTGACATGTCCTGGGCCTGGTTGTAGTAGGTCAGGAGTTCTTTCCAGGGCGAAGAGAGGTCTTTGTACGCGGCGAGTGCGGCCACCAGGGCGCCGACCGAGATCTCGCCCTTGATCGCGAGGTAGCCGCCGACGGAATAGAAGAAAAAGGGCGTGAGCTGGTTGATGAAGTTGTTCAGGAACTTCATGAAGAATTTTTTCTGGTAGATCCGGAAGCGGATCTCGAACAGCCTGCCCAAACGCTCGGAGAACTGCGCCATGCGGTAGCGCAGGCCGCCGTTGACGCGAATGTCGCTGACCGCCGCGGCGGTTTCACCGATGTCGGTCGAGAGGTTTCGTACCTCCTTGATGCGTTCCTTGTTGAGCAGGTTGATCTGCCGTTGCAGCAACGGAATGAGCCAGGCTTGCAATGGGATCAGGGCGATCGATGCGAGTCCGAACCAGACGCTCTGGGCAAAGAGAAAGGCGAGGATGGTGAGCATCTGGCCGGCGTAGAACACGGGCTGCGCCAGCATGTCGCCCATGAGCCCGCCCATCGGCTCGGCCTCGGACGTGACCATCGAGACCAGCTCGCCCTGGCTGGTGTGGCGAAAGTAGGGCCGCGGAAAACGCGTGATGCGGTTGATCAGCTGATAGCGAAAGCGCCGCAGCAGCCGCTCGGCAAGCACGCCCTTGAGGGTGTTCAGGCGCATCTTCAGCAGCCCGTTGATGAGCACCGCGAGTAGAAAGCCCGCGCAGAGCACCAGCAGGAATTCGATCTGGGTGAGGGTCACGCCGAGCAGGGAGACGTCGTCGGGGCTGCCTTCGATGGCATCGTTGATGATGCGCTTGGGCAGCTCGAGGGAGACGTAGAGAATCGGGAATGTCAGCAGCGTGATCAGCAGCAGCACAATCTGGTCGCGCCTGGAGTGTTTCAAGATGTACCGGAACAGGCTGGTTTCCATCGGCTTATCCTGGCTGCTTCACGCAGCTCCTGGTGTCCATGAC
>CALDHJ010000155.1 GCA_937941555.1 uncultured Granulosicoccaceae bacterium
GATCAAGCCGATGCTGGCCACCGGCGAGCTCAAGTGCATGGGGTCGACAACCTATCAGGAGTTCCGCGGCATCTTCGAGAAAGACAAGGCGCTCGCGCGCCGCTTTCAGAAAATTGATGTGCCGGAGCCCTCGGTGGAGGAGACCGTCAGCATCCTCAAAGGGCTCAAGCCGAACTTCGAGGCATTTCACGACGTCACCTATACCGCTGATGCCCTGCGTACAGCGGCGGAGTTGTCTGATCGTTACATCAACGACCGTTTTCTGCCCGACAAGGCAATTGACGTGATTGATGAGGCCGGCGCCAATCGCCGTCTGCAACCGGCATCCAAGCGCAAGAAGAAGATCAACCAGTCTGATGTGGAAGCGATTGTCGCGAAGATGGCGCGCATCCCGGAGAAGAACGTGTCGAGCACCGATCTCGACAAGCTGCGCTCGCTCGAACGCGATCTGAAGCTCCTGGTCTACGGACAGGACAAGGCTATCGATACGCTAGCGACGTCCATCAAGATGGCGCGCTCCGGTCTGGGTGTAGCTGACAAGCCGATCGGCAGCTTTCTCTTTGCCGGCCCAACCGGTGTGGGCAAGACTGAAGTCACTCGCCAGTTGGCGCAGGTGATGGGCATCGAGCTGGTGCGTTTCGACATGTCTGAATACATGGAACGACACACGGTGTCGCGCCTGATCGGTGCACCGCCGGGATACGTTGGTTTCGATCAGGGCGGGTTGCTGACCGATGCGGTGTTGAAGAACCCGCACGCAGTCGTGCTGCTCGATGAGATTGAAAAGGCGCACCCCGAAGTGTTCAACCTGCTGCTGCAGGTCATGGACCACGGCACCTTGACCGACAACAATGGCCGCAAGGCGGATTTTCGCAATGTGATTCTGGTGATGACGACCAACGCCGGGGCCGAATCAATCAGCCGCCGCACGCTGGGCTTCGTCGAACAGGATCACACGACCGACGGCATGGAAGCGATCAATCGCACGTTCACGCCGGAGTTCCGCAATCGTCTCGACGCCATCGTGCAGTTCGATGCGCTTGACGCGAGTGTCATCACCAGTGTGGTCGACAAGTTCGTGATCGAGCTCGAGAGCCAATTGGCCGACAAGCAGATTCAGTTGATCGTTGACGAGTCGGCGCGCGCCTGGCTTGCCGAGCACGGTTTCGATCCGAAGATGGGAGCGCGTCCGATGCGGCGTGTGATCCAGGAGAAGATCAAACGGCCGTTGGCGGACGAGATTCTGTTTGGCCAGCTCGCCAAAGGCGGCACCGTCAAGGTGTCCGTCGGCAACGACAGCCAGTTGAGTTTCGAATTCGACACGGAGTCGCTGCCGGTCTGATGCCAGGCAGCGCGACAGGTCGCCGGGGAGCGTTTTGCCCCGGCTGGCCGGTCAACGGCTTCGGTAGACGATTCGGCCCTTGGTCAGGTCGTAGGGTGTGAGTTCGACAGTCACCTTGTCCCCGGTAAGAATGCGGATATAGTGCTTTCGCATCTTGCCGGAAATGTGCGCGGTCACTTGGTGGCCGTTCTCCAGTTCGACGCGGAACATGGTGTTCGGCAGCGTGTCGGCGACGACACCTTCCATCTGGATCGGTTCTTCTTTTGCCATTCTGCGGCGGTAGCCTCTGTGGGATTACGTCATATCCAACCAGCCATGATACCACCTATCGGTAGAAAGGGCGGTTTGTTGTCCATGACACCCCGGTCAGCCGACTCACGACCCTGCCGAGGACGCCATGTACTTCACAGCTGGTGAGCGGCCGCTGGCCCACACGCCGCTGACCCAACTCATGGCGTTGTACGAGCAGAACTACCTCAATGTGCGCTTGCTGGCGCCCGGTCTGGTCGATCTCGAGTGTGGTGAATACTGGTCCTCGTTACCCGATTGCCTCGATCTGCGCTTGCGCGTACTCGAACGCAGCCGTTACACGACCACGGTCAACCTGAGCTACGTGTTTTCTCCGGAATCCGGTCGGGTCGACAAACCGGATCTCGTCGTCCGCGTCTACCACGACGCACGCTCAGCCGAAGCCATGAGCGGACTGATCCACGGCGACCGTCTCACCCGCCGTGAAGTGCGCGACCTGCACCGCAGTTGGACATTGAACCGATTTCTCTACAAGTGGCTTCGCTACAACCTTCACCGTGGCCACCAGTTCAATCGCCTTGATGAACCCGTGCAGGTTGCACCTGACCCGGATCGGGTCTGAGGGTGCCTTTCTACCTCGATCCGGCTCTTTGGCCGTTCCTGTTGGCGCTGTTGTCGGGCTTCGCGGTCCGTTGGCGAGGCCGAGCGGCGGTCGGTCTGGTGCTGGTCTGCATAGCCATGGTAGTGCTGGGTTCCCCGGCGCTAAGCAATGTCTGGCTCAGTTCGCTTGAGCGGCAACAGCCGTTACACGCTTGTACTGTCGACAGCGCGTCGACTGTGGTCGTACTCGGGGGCGGGCTCGACACGCGCTACCCGGTGCAGCAAACCGCCGAACGGCTGTCCGAAACCAGTTGGCGGCGCGCGCTGTCGGCGGTGCCGGTGATCGGGCCGGACTCGGTGGTGGTATTGAGCGGGGGTGGGCGCAACCTGGGCGGCGACGGTGTGACCGAAGCGGATGCCATGGCGGCACTACTGACGCCGCTGATACCGGACACCGTGCGCCTGCTGCGTGAGAGCCGGTCTCGAAATACGTTCGACAACGCGCGCCTCTCGGCCGAGGTGCTCGATACGCAGGGCGTCGTTGGTCCGGTCACACTCGTGACCAGCGCCGCACACATGCCACGTGCGGGCGCCGTCTTCGCGAAGCACGGATTCGACCTGTGCAGACACGCCGTCGCGCCCGAGGGGCAACCCGTGATACCGCGGTTTGCGCTCTTGCCCCAAGTGACGGGCTATCAGAAGTCCTACGTTGCGGTGCGCGAATGGGTAGCCTTCGCCGTGTACCGTTGGCGCAGCTGGATCTGACGCGACAGGGCGTCAGAATCGGTCGAGAATCGGCGCGAAGTCTTCGAGTGCGGACTCCACTGCACGCGCACAGGCGACCAGCCGTTGATCATCTCCGGGGCGTGCGACGAGTTGCAACCCAACCGGAATGCCCTGCGAATCGAATCCCATCGGCAAGGTCAACGCACCGCAGCCGAAGAGGCTCGGCAGCACGGTGAGGCGCAACAAGGCATTGCTGTAGCGCTCGTAGTACTGGTCGGATGACAACATCGCCACGGCCGGTGCGCCCACCGGGCAGGTCGGCAGCACGAGAAAGTCCGCATTGGCGAACAGGGCATCGATCTGGTGTCTGAACGCCATGACGCGCGCGTGTCGCGATTCGACAACGCTGTCTTCAATATCTCGGTGGGATTCGATCAAGCGCCGAACATGCGGACCGAGAGTCGTGCCCCAAGCGGGTAGCTCGTGTTCGATCAGGCGTGCAACCGACACCGCAGCGGTGTTGGGTCCATCGTCCAACATCTCGAATCCGTCAGCCACCACACGCGCCGAGGCATTGCAAAATCGCACGCCGCGTTGTTCGAGCTGCAGCTTTGCACGCGCCCAGTTGGCGGCAATGTCGGCCTCGCAGACCGACAGAAACGGCGTCGGCAACGTGGCGAAGCGCAGGGTGTCGAGGGCTGGTGGGGCGAGTGGATTGACGCGGTCTACCGCGGCGGCGACCAGACTCAGGTCGGTCGCATTCCGGGTGATCACACCCGGGTCGTCGAACAAGGTGCTCAGCGGCACGATACCGTCGGTCGGCCAGTGCCCGTGGGAGGGTCGAAAACCGACGCACCCGCACAGACTGGCTGGCACGCGTACCGATCCTCCGGTGTCGGTACCGATGCCGAACCAGGCCATACCGGTAGCCACCGCAACGGCTGTGCCGCTGCTCGAGCCGCCTGGCGCCCGGTGGATGTGGCGATCCCAGGGGTTTTTCGGTGTGCCGTGGTGCGGGTTGTAGCCGCTGCCCCCAAAGGCAAATTCGGCGCAGTGGCTCTTGCTCGTGACCACGGCACCGGCCGCGGTCAGGCGAGTGATCAGCTCGCCCGAGCGGGTCCAGGTCTCCGGCAGCGGCGCCGAACTGCCTGCCCAGGTTTCGAAGCCCGTCACGCCGATATTGTCCTTGACCGTCATCGGCACCCCGCGCAAGGGGCCGCCGCCGGTAGCGGCATTGCCGGGTTGGTGCTCACGCAGTGCGTTGAGGTCGGGATTCAATCGAGCTGCCTGCGCGTTGCACCACGTCAGCAGTTCGGTGTGCGCCAGGGTGTGTGCGCGAAAATCCGCAATGCTCTGGAAAGGCGGTGAAGCCTGTGAGTCCGGGCTTGTCATGTGGCGGGCAGGATCCCTGTCGCGCGGGTGTAAAGTCGACATCATGGTATATGATGAAACCCACCGACACCCAGCCTGCAACGGGCACTTTGATGACCACATTTGACGAAACCGAACAGCAGCCGCTGCGAGAATTCACCGAGAAGGCCTACCTCGATTACTCGATGTACGTCATTCTGGATCGCGCGCTGCCCCACCTCGGTGACGGGCTCAAGCCGGTGCAGCGACGCTTGATCTACGCGATGAGCGAGCTCGGGTTGTCGGCTGGGCAGAAATACAAGAAATCCGCGCGTACCGTCGGCGACGTACTGGGCAAATTTCACCCGCACGGCGATTCGGCTTGCTACGAGGCCATGGTGCTGATGGCGCAGCCCTTCTCGTTTCGCTACCCGTTGGTCGACGGGCAGGGCAACTGGGGCTCACCGGACGATCCGAAGTCCTTTGCCGCCATGCGCTACACCGAAGCGCGCCTGACGCCCTTTGCGAAGACCCTGCTGCAGGAATTGGGGCAGGGCACGGTCGATTGGACGCCGAATTTCGACGGTACGATGAAAGAGCCGTCAGTGATGCCGTCACGGCTGCCGCATGTGTTGCTCAACGGCACAACCGGTATCGCCGTGGGGATGGCGACGGATATCCCGCCGCACAACGTGCGTGAAGTGGTAGGCGCCTGTATCGAGCTGTTGGAAAAGCCCAAATCCACCGTCACAGACCTCCTCGAACACATTAAGGGGCCGGATTTTCCGACGCTGGCCGAGATTATCAGCCCGCCTGAAGACATCGCGCGCCTCTACGAAACCGGCAATGGTTCGGTGCGTCAGCGCGCCGTGTTCGAGCGCGATGGCAACGACATCGTCGTCACGGCACTGCCTCACCAGGCATCACCAGCCAAGATTCTCGAGCAGATTGCAGGGCAGATGCAGGCGAAGAAACTGCCCCTGGTGTAAGATCTGCGCGATGAATCCGATCACGAGAACCCAACGCGCCTGGTGATCGTGCCGCGCAGCAACCGTGTCGATGTCGATGCGCTGATGGGTCACCTTTTCGCCACGACCGATCTCGAGCGGACCTACCGCGTCAACATGAACGTCATCGGGCTCGACGGCCGTCCGGGCGTGTTGAACCTGCGAGAGCTCCTCAGCGAATGGCTGGTGTTCCGCACGCATACCGTGCGCCGCCGTCTCGAATACCGCCTTGAAGCGGTCATGGCGCGCTTGCACAAGCTCGACGGTCTGTTGATCGCGTTCCTCAATCTCGATGAAGTGATTCGCATCATCCGCACCGAGGATGAGCCCAAACCGGTGCTCATGGCGCGGTTCGAGCTCAGTGAGATTCAGGCCGACTACATCCTCGACACCCGGTTGCGTCACCTCGCACGTCT
>CALDHJ010000156.1 GCA_937941555.1 uncultured Granulosicoccaceae bacterium
CCGCTGGTCTCGGAGGAGATCACCTACGCCTTTCCCGGCCGCGGCGGCTCGCAGGACCCGCAGGTTCGCGGCGATATGATCTTCTTCAACACCGCGAACGACGGCGCGGTGTTCGCCGCTGGGTCCATCGCATGGAGCCAGGCTTTGCCTTGCCACGGCGGGGAAAACAACGTGGGGACGGTCATGCGGAACGTGCTTGACGCCTTTACCCGAGATGGACCTCTACCGGGATCGTCGTATACTGGCGACGAGAAGCTCTGGCGCTGACTCCGGCGCCACACCCCAGAGGTGAACAGATGTCCAACCGTCTGAAGCAGTTTTCCGGGTTTGTGTGCGAGCTGCGCGCCCGCGCCGGTGCCTGCAGCGCGCAGGAGCTCGCGCATTGGGCCGTCGAGGATCTTGCAGACTCCATCGGCTTCGACGCCGCCTGGTACGGCTGGGCCAAACTTGGCATTGACAACGTCACGGTGCACGCCTCGGCCTCCATCCACCTGCCAGACGACTACTACAAAAGCTGGTGCGAGATGTCTGATCAGGACCTGCTCGCCGCCGGCGTGCGCGAAAATCCCGACATCACCTCCATCTACAACCGCAACGGCAACTACCAGACCGAAGGCATGGCAAGCCTGGCCGACGCCTATGGCATCACCCGCATGGCAACTGCGATGCACGAACGACCCAACCGCACGACATCGTTCTACCTCTCGAGCTACCGCACCGGCCACCACGCCAGCCCGTGGTCACAGGAGGAGCTCGAATACCTCAAGTGTGCGGTCGATCAGCTCTCCGACGCCATGTCCTTTGCAACCAAGGCCTCGCCAGAGCAGCAAGCGGCATCCAGCACGACCTTGTTCACCAACAGAGACGGGGTTGTCATAATCGGGTTGGGCAATCTGCCGACACACCTCACCTCACAGTTCCCGGACTGGCAAGGCGACCAACTGCCACCCTGCCTGCGCAACCTGATCGACATTCCGGGCGAACACATTCTGGTCGACCGGCAGCTGGTGCTACGTTTCGAACCGGTGCCCGGCACGCACAACATGGATTTGCACAAGCTCACCCTGCGGCCGCTGACGCAGTTCGACCTGCTCACACAACGGCAACAGGAAATCGCGCTCGACCTCGCACGCGGCAAAAGCCACAAGGAAACCGCGCGGGCACTCGGCGTCGCACCATCGACCGTGCGCAACCAGATTCAATCGATCTACCAACGGATCGGCATCACCAGCCGTGCCGAACTCGCGAGCGTGGTGAACAACGCAGGCCGCGGCTGACCCCCCTGCGCCGTCTCGGCACACCCTCGGTGCACCGGTCCGGAGTGCGCCCACCGGCCCTGCCCCCTACAATAGAGGCCATCCTCATCGCCATTTCGGGACGCCCGCCGCCATGCCGACCACGATCCGCCAGGACGACATCATCACCTCTGTCGCCGACGCGCTGCAGTACATCAGCATCTACCACCCGCTCGATTTCATTCAAGCGGTCAACGCCGCCTACGAGCGCGAGGCCTCCGAAGCCGCGCGCGACGCGCTGGCACAGATTCTGATCAACTCACGCATGTGCGCCGAGGGGCGCCGCCCGATCTGTCAGGACACCGGCATCGTCACGGTGTTCTGCAGTGTCGGCCAAGACGTGCGCATTGATGGCGGCATGGGCTTGTCCGACATGATCAACGAGGGCGTGCGCCAGGCCTACCTCAACCCGGACAACCCGCTGCGCGGCAGCGTGCTCGCCGATCCCGACGGCGCGCGCACCAACACCAAAGACAACACGCCCGCTGTGATCCACTACGACATCGTGCCGGGCGACACCATCGACATCCATGTCGCGGCCAAGGGCGGTGGCTCGGAGGCCAAAAGCAAGTTCGCGATGCTGAACCCGTCCGATTCCGTGGTCGACTGGGTGCTCAAGCAGATCCCGACCATGGGCGCTGGCTGGTGCCCGCCAGGCGTGCTCGGCCTCGGCATCGGCGGCACCGCCGAAAAATCCATGGTGCTGGCCAAGGAGTCGCTGCTGGCACCGGTCGACATCAACGAACTCGCCGCGCGCGGCGCCAAGACCCGCGCCGAAGAGCTGCGCCTCGAGCTGTTCGAAAAAATCAACGAGCTCGGCATCGGCGCGCAGGGTGTCGGCGGCCTGACCACCGTACTGGACGTCAAGGTGCTCGACACCCCGACCCACGCCGCCAACAAGCCCGTCGCCATGATCCCCAACTGCGCGGCCACACGCCACGCCCACTTCACCCTGCGCGGCGACGGCCCCTCGCTGCAAACGCCGCCAAAGCTTGAAGACTGGCCCACCGTGGTGCGCGAAGCCGGCGACAATGTCATCTCGCTGAACCTCAACACCGTCACCAAGGACGACCTGCAATCGCTCAAACCCGGCGACACCGTGTTGCTCAGCGGCAAGCTCCTGACCGGGCGGGATGCGGCACACAAACGGCTCACCGACATGATTGCGCGCGGCGAGGAGCTGCCGGTCGATTTCACCAACCGGTTTATTTACTACGTCGGGCCGGTGGACGCCGTGCGCGACGAGGCCGTTGGCCCGGCCGGCCCCACCACCGCGACGCGGATGGACAAGTTCACCCGCACCATGCTCGAGGAAACCGGCCTGATCGGCATGGTCGGCAAGGCCGAGCGCGGCGTGCTGGCGCTGGACGCGATCGCCGACAACAAGGCGATCTACCTCATGGCCGTCGGCGGCGCCGCCTACCTCGTCTCCAAGGCGATCAAGTCGGCCAAGGTGTTGGCGTTCGAAGACCTCGGCATGGAAGCGATCTACGAATTCGACGTCGAAGACATGCCAGTCACCGTCGCCGTCGATTCAACCGGCGAATCGGTACACAACTCCGGCCCCGCGATCTGGAAAGCGAAGATCGCGAGCGGCGAAGTGAGTGTGGTGAAGTTCGTTTGAGTCGTGCGCGCCAGGCAGACAGGCGCGTTACCGCCGCGGTCAAAATTACCGTTCAAACCGTAATTTGGGTGTCCGCCCATATTGAAAGACACAAGCGTGGCTCAGGCTGCTTGTGTCTTTCAATCGCGCGTCCAGTGACATGGGCCAGTTCCAGCCGTTACGAAGAACGGCCATCGGCAAAAGGAGTGACCTCTCCAAGGACTCAAGCTACAATTTTGCTGCGGGTTTGGGTGAACAAATGTGTTTGGTGCATGGAGGATCCTGTTTGCTCACTGGATCGTTGCTTGCATCTGCGCACAGAAAACCGACTCGGGCGCTTTGGTTCACGGTGATGTACTCTGCAATCAGGGAGCTGAATGTAAAGCTACAACAGAATGGAATAGTCCCGCTACTAGACATGAAAGATTGCACCTAGGACTACATGCCAATAAAAAGGGAAACTTGAATCCAGTGCCAATACCCGACTATCAAACGTTAATGCTACCGGTTTTGAATCTTGCCTCAGACG
>CALDHJ010000157.1 GCA_937941555.1 uncultured Granulosicoccaceae bacterium
GGCGACGACCTCGTCGTCTCCGACGACGAGCACCCTCGGACCACCACTCTCGACAAGCTCGGCCAACTCAAGACACCGTTCAAGGCCGACGGCACCGTCACCGCCGGCAACGCGTCCGGGGTCAACGACGGTGCGGCGGCGCTCCTGATCGCGTCCGACGACGCCGTCAAACGCCACGGCCTGACCCCGATCGCCCGGGTCGATGCCATGGCCACCGCCGGCATCGAGCCCCGCATCATGGGCGTCGGCCCGGTGCCGGCGACGCGCAAGCTCATGGCCCTGCTCGGGCTTGGCATTGCCGATTTCGATGTCATCGAGCTCAACGAAGCGTTCGCCGCCCAGGGGCTGGCCGTGCTGCGGGAACTCGGCCTCAAAGACGACGCCGAGCACGTCAACCCCAACGGTGGCGCCATCGCTCTCGGCCACCCACTCGGTATGTCGGGCGCGCGCCTGGTCGGCACCGCCGCCCTTGAATTGCAACAACGGGGCGCCAACCGCGCGCTCTGCACCATGTGTATCGGCGTCGGCCAGGGCATTGCGCTCGCGCTGTCGGCCGCAGACTGAGGGAATGCCTGCATGAAAGACCTGACCCCGGACCGCAGCTCACTCGAGCCCATCGAAATCGCCTCGCGCGACGAAATCGAAAACCTGCAACGCGAACGCATGGCCTGGTCGCTGCAACACGCCTACGACAAGGTCCCGCACTACAAGAAGGCGTTTGACGCGGCCGGTGTGCACCCCGGCGACTTCAAACAGTTGTCCGATCTCGCGAAGTTCCCGTTCACGGTCAAACAGGACCTGCGCGACAACTACCCCTTCGGCATGTTCGCGGTGCCCGAGAAAGAGGTCGCCCGTGTCCACGCCTCGAGCGGCACCACCGGCAAGCCGACGGTAGTCGGCTACACGCAGGCGGACGTCGACCTCTGGGCACACGTGGTCGCGCGCTCGATCCGCGCCTCGGGCGGTAAGCCAGGTGACAAGGTCCACGTCGCCTACGGCTACGGCCTGTTTACCGGTGGCCTCGGCGCCCACTACGGCGCCGAGAAACTCGGCTGCACCGTGATCCCGGTCTCCGGTGGCATGACCGAGCGGCAGGTCACGCTGCTGCAGGATTTTCGTCCCGAGATCATCATGGTCACGCCCTCTTACGCCTTGAACCTGCTCGACGCCTTTCGCGACGCCGGTGTCGACCCACGCGACACCAACCTCGATGTCGGCATCTTCGGCGCCGAGCCCTGGACGCCGGCGATGCGCAGCGAGATCGAGGACGCTTTCGACATGCACGCGGTCGACATCTACGGTCTGTCCGAAATCATTGGTCCCGGGGTTGCAAATGAATGTGTTGAGAGCAAGGACGGTCTACACATCTGGGAGGATTTCTTCTACCCCGAAGTCATCAACCCCGAAACCGGTGAAGTGTTACCGGACGGCGAGAAAGGCGAACTCGTCTTCACCTCCCTGACCAAACAGGCCTGCCCGATCATCCGCTACCGCACGCGCGACCTGACCCGATTGCTGCCCGGCACCGCCCGCAGCATGCGCCGCATGGAGAAAGTCACCGGCCGTTCCGACGACATGATCATCCTGCGCGGCGTCAACGTCTTCCCGACTCAGATCGAAGAGCAGGTGCTGAAAGTGCCAGGACTCGCGCCACACTACCAACTGCAGCTCGACCGCGACGGCCGCATGGATACGCTGACCGTGCGCGTCGAGAGCCTGCCAGGCACCGAGAGCGAGCGCGACACCGCCGCCCGCCAACTGAGTGAACACATAAAAGACGTCGTCGGTGTCAGCAGCACGGTCGAGGTCGGCGCGACCGGCAGCGTCGCGCGCAGCCAGGGCAAGGCCGTGCGCGTCGTCGATAACCGCCCCAAAGATTGAGCAAACGCAACAATGGCCCGCCCCCGCGCCCACGACTGGCAAGACAAACGCGACGCGATACTGCGCGCCGCGACGGTGGTGTTCGCGCGTGACGGTTACCACGGCTCCGGCATCAACGACGTCGCCGCCGAAGCCGCGGTGTCCAAAGCCAATCTCTACCACTACTACGCCAACAAGGATCAACTGCTGCACGCGGTGATCCACGATCACCTCACATCGATCGTTGCAGCCCTCGACGCCGCGGTCGACCCCGCACTTGACCCGGAGGTGCAACTGCACGCCCTGATCAGCGCACTGCTGAACAATTACCAACACGCAGACGCCCAGCACCGCATCCAGGTTCACGACATGGGCGCACTGCCGGACGATTTGCAGACGTCACTCAAGGCCATCGAGCGCGATATCGTGGCGGTGTTTGCAACCGCACTCTGCAGGGCCGTCCCCGCACTGGATGCCGAGCGAAACCTCGTGACACCCGTGACCATGTCACTCTTCGGCATGCTCAATTGGCACTACATGTGGTTCAAGCCGCGCGGCAAGATGAGCCGCGAGGCCTACAGCAAGCTCGCGCTGGACCTCATTCTCGGCGGTACCGAGCGGGCCATGGCCGAGCACCGAAAGACCTGACCCGCCGGCGGCGAAACCGCACAGGCGTCGGGCTCATGAGATCAGACGTGACGCATTCTCCGGTGCGTTCAGAAACTGCAGAAGCTGCTTGATCAGTCCGCCCTTGGGCGCGTTGCCGGGCCAGACGGCGTAGACGTTCAACGAATGGGTTTTCCACTCGGGCAGCAGGTGTTGCAAGCCCCCGGTTGCGAGATCGTGTGCCACCACGTTTTCCGGCAGAATCGTCAAACCGCCCCCCGCCCTCGCCATTCGCGACAGCGCAATCGCATTGTTGACGCTGATGTGCGTTTCACGTTTGACGACCTGCTTGCGCCGACCCGGCTGCTTGAATTCCGGCTTGACGTGCCAAACCGGCGCGAGTTCGAGCCAGCGCCAATCAGTGAGATCCACGGGCTCCGTCGGCGTCGGTTGCGAGTCGATGTAATCGGGTGCACCCACCAGCAGGCGTCGAATCTCGCACAGCTTCTGCGCCTTGAGCGCGCTGTCCTTGAGCGTGCCAACACGGATCGCCATGTCGTAGCCGTCGGCAATCACATCCCGCACCGCGTCCGAGAAATCGACAGACAATTCGACTTTATCGTGTGCTGTTGAAAACTCCGAGAGCCGCTCGACCAGATCGCTGCTCGCGAGAAACGCCGGCAGAGTGAGCCGCAACAACCCCGAGGGTTCGGCGCGTTGCTCGGAGATCCCGCGCAGCCCGGTTTCGGCCGCCTCGAGCATCGCATGGGCGGATGCGAGCAGGGTTTCCCCATCAGCGGTCAATGCGAGTCGGCGCGTCGAACGGTACAACAACGCGGTACCGAGACGCTCCTCGAGTTGTTTGATGTGGTGACTCACGACAGACGGCGACAGCCGCAAGGCCTCTGCCGCACCGCGAAAGGAACCGTGATCAACGGTCTTGGCAAAGATGGCGATTTGCCTGAGGTCGTCCAGCATTAGTCAAATATTCCGAACAGTGATTCCGATTTATCCCATCTTATCAATCATTCGGGGTAAATCTATAGTGGCTGTCAAGGGGCCTCATTCCGCGTGCTCCCGAACCACTCACCATCGCAGGACCTTCGCCATGACCCGTCTCAAAACCCTGATAGCCGCCGCCACCCTCGCGCTCGGCTCTGTCGCAAACGCAGCCAGTGCCGGCAATGAAGCCATTGTGCAGGCGTTCTACGACCTGCTCAGCAACCCGGGCTCGGCGACACACGTCGAGGCCTTCAAGAACGCCACCAGCGAAAACTGGGAGAGCATCGGCAACTACTCGGGCACCAACAAAATGCGTGACCAGTTTCTCGGTCAGATGGGCGGATTCGCCAAATCGATGCCCGATCTCAACTGGGCCGTGCAGGACATGATCAGCGCGGGCGACACCGTGGTCGTGCGCAGCCGCGCCACCGCAACACCGGCCGGCCCCCTCTTCGGCGTCGACGGACAAGGCCGCGGATTCGACATCCTGACCATCGACATCCACCACCTCGAGGACGGCAAGATCGTGCGCACCTACCACGTCGAAGACTGGGCCGGCGCACTGCAACAACTCAAAGGAATGTAACCCCGCCCCGGCGCCTCGCGACGGGGCACCGGACCGCAAATCCCAACACACACCGGATATTCCCATGACACGCAAAAACTGGATCGGCGCCCTGCTGGGCGTCTTCATGACCCTGGGCCTGAGCCACAACGCCGCCGCCGAACTCGATGCCACCAGCCAGGCGACACTCGACACCGTCATGGCCTTAATGGGCGCGATGGGCAGCGGCGATACCGACAAAATGGCCGAGTTGATGGCAGACGACATGGTCTGGCACAACGAGGGCGACAGCGCCCTGCCGTGGATCGGACCCTGGCAGGGCAAAGACGCCATCTTCGGCTTCCTCAAAACCTTTGGCGAAAACTGGCAGACCACCCTGTGGGAAAACCAGGACGTCATGGCGTCGGGTGACACCGTCGCCGTGTTCGGCAAAATGGACGGCATCACCACCCATTCCGGTAAGGCCATCGGCCCCTTCACCTTCGCC
>CALDHJ010000158.1 GCA_937941555.1 uncultured Granulosicoccaceae bacterium
CCCACAGGACCAGCCGATCACCATCGATGTTCTCGCCAACGATATCGATCCGGTCGGTGGCGGCCTGACACTCGTCAGTGTCGGGTCAGCTCAGAATGGCACGGCAGCGATCAGCGGCACGCAAGTCACCTACACGCCGAATTTCGGCCACATCGGCAACGATTCATTCGTGTATGTCATCGAGGACAGCGTTGGACAGCAGGCGACAGGCACCGTGACGGTGAACATGTTGCAATTCAGCGATATCAACGACAACGGCATCGATGACTACATTGAATGTGGTTGCACGGATATCCGACTTATCGCGGGTGTGGATGGCGTTGGAGTTGGTGGAATGGGACTGGGTTTCTTCAGTGTGGCCGCCTTCGGCCTGCTCGCTCGGCTGCGCCGCCTGACATCTTTGTCGCTGCTGACCGCTGCTGCTGCGGTGGTCGGGTTGTCTGGCGCGAGTACATCGGCTCTCGCCGAAGACTCGCCCTCTGACCGCGAGTTCGACAAGCGGTGGTACGTCGGCGGTGGGCTCGGCGCCACGCGTCTCGAGCCTGAACCGCGTTCGACTTCGATGTCCATCAGTGACAAACGGAGTAACAGCCTCGAGTTGTTCGTCGGCCGCGATATCACACCGCGCTACTCGGTTGAGGGATACATCGCAACACTCGGCGAGGCCGAGGTTGATTTCCTCGGTACGACAGTGGGCGAGGTCGACTACACCGTCGCAGGTGGCAGCCTCATCGGCTACCTCTTCAACAGCCGCGGTGCGGACGCCGAAAACGAGTTTGACGATGAGGGCCGCTTCAGGCGCGAAGGACTGTCGCTTTACGGTCGCGTCGGTCTGGGTCTCATGAAAAATGACAGTCAGCTCCAATACAAGACTGACAACGATATCCATCTCGCAGGCGGCCTTGGTGCCGAGTACGGTTGGCGCAACGGCTTCGCGGTGCGACTCGAGGCAACCGCCTATGACACAGACGCGCGCGAAGTGTCCATGCGTATCCTCAAGCGCTTTGGCGAATCAAATGCTTACCCTGCAGCGGTGCTGGCAGCCTTGCCGGCTGTGGTTGCAACCGATCCCGCGCCCGCACCGACGCCACGACCTGCGCCCACGCCAGCGGCTCCGCCCATCGTGAGCTTGCCCAATGTGCTTTTCGGTTTCGACGAGGATGTCATCAGCTCCGAATACGCAAGCGAATTGCAGGGTCTGGTCAGGTTGCTCAACGACAACCCGGGATTGCGCATCGTGATCGAAGGGCACACCGATTTCACAGGTCCGGAAGCGTACAACCAGGTGTTGTCAGAGCGCCGTGCCAAAGCGGTCGTCGAGTACCTGTTCAGCCGCGGTGTCGGCCCAAGCCAGTTGCAGATTGCGGGCTTTGGTGAGTCGCGGCCTGTTGCTGACAACAGCACCCGGGCAGGACGCGCGCTCAATCGCCGCGTCGATGTCGTCAGACAATAACCCGAAAGAACGGTAGTCCGGCTGCGCGCCCCCTTCGCGGCCGGTTACACAACGTTCTGGTAGCCGCAACGCTCTCTCCACGCGTTACACTGCGCGTCCGATCCGCTTGGGTCGGGCGTTTTTTTTGGAGTGAATTCGACATGCATGTGCTCATGGATATTCAAGTGTCACCCGGTGGCGTCGGCACGTCTGTGTCGCCATACATCGCCGAGTGCCAGCGTATTTTCGAAGCGGCGGGCCTGACCTACCAGCTGCACGGTTACGGCACCAATGTCGAGGGTGAGTGGGACGATGTGCTTGCCGCCGTCAAACGCTGTCATGAGCGCTTGCATGACATGGGAGCTGTGCGCATCAGCAGCTACCTGAAACTCGGCACCCGGGTGGACCGCGAGCAGTCGTTGCAAGACAAGATCGACAGCGTCCGCGACAAGATCTGATATCCGCCATGACGACGCGACGTGAGCGCGTTGACGCCGCAGGGGCGATAGCGCTGTTGGCGTTGATGCTGCTGTTGGGCGTTAATCAAGTGCTGATCAAACTGGTCAATGCCGGTTTGCAACCCGTTTTCCAGGCTGGTTTGAGATCGTTGGTGGCGATTGTGCCCGTGATCCTGATGGCGAGATGGTTCGGGCGATCACTGCATCTGCCGGCGGGTAGCCACGGGCCGGCGTTGGTGTGTGGCCTGCTGTTTTCGGCTGAATTCCTGTTGATGTTTGTCTCCCTCGACTACACGGCAGTGTCGCGCGCCTCGATCCTGTTTTATACCCAGCCTGTCTGGGTGGCGGTAGCTGCGCACGTCTTGATACCCGGCGAGCGGCTGCGCCCGGTCCAGGTGGCGGGCCTTTTGTTGGCGTTGGTCGGTGTGGTGGTCGCACTCGCCGACCCGGTAGCAACTGCTGATGCACGCATTCGGCTTGGTGACTGGATGAGTCTCGGGGGTGCCGTGTGTTGGGCCGGCATTGCCATATTGCTTCGCACAACAGACCTCGACAAAGCCTCGCCCGAAACGCAACTCGTCTGTCAGCTGGTCGTGTCGGCGGTTGTGCTGTTGCTTGCGTCGCTCTGGTTCGGCCCATGGGTGCGTGACCTCACACTTGGCCACATGGGCATGTTTGTATTTCAGGTCCTCGGGGTTGTGACCTTGGGCTTTCTGGGCTGGTTATGGCTTGTTCAGATCTACCCGGCAGCCGAGCTGGCCTCGTTCAATTTTCTGGTGCCGGTGTTCGGCGTCATCGGCGGCTGGTTGATACTCGATGAGTCACTCGGTTGGCGAGTCTTGGTAGCGTTGCTGTTGGTCGGGGCCGGTATATTCATGGTCAATCGCAAGCCGCGTGTCCGCCGGCGCTGAGCCTGACCCGGTGCACTGGTCAGCGTCGGTTCTGGCTCAGTGCCTTCGGCGCAACAAGACTCTATCCACGCTCGCACCCGTGGTGGCCCGGTTCGCGCGACGCCAATCGCTGTGACAGAATGCGCGGCGCACACTCGGCCCGGGGATTGGCATTGACCGCCTTGAACGCGCGACAACTCGACATTCTCGGACTGGCATCAACGCACGGACGGGTGCTTGTCGACGATCTGGTTGAGCGATTCGACGTGACGCCCCAGACCATCCGTCGCGACCTGAATGTTTTGTGTGAGCAACGCCGACTGGCGCGTATACACGGTGGCGCGACCTTGGCCGGGGGGGCGGCGAACCTCGGATACGGTGCGCGGCAGTCGCTGGTGCAACAGGGAAAATCGGCTATCGGTGAACGTGTGGCCGCGGCGGTGCCGGATGGGGCGAGCCTGTTCATCAATATCGGCACGACAACCGAGGCGGTGGCGGCGGCGCTCTGCGATCGGCGTGGGTTGATGGTTGTCACCAACAACCTCAATGTCGCCAACATACTCGCCGCCGGCAGTGATGCTGAAGTCATCGTGGCGGGCGGGTTGTTGCGTCGCAGTGATGGCGGGTTGGTCGGTGAGGCAACCGCCGACTTCGTGCGGCAATTCAAAGTGGACATCGGCATCATCGGTGCGTCCGCGATCGAGCCGGATGGGTCGATGCTGGATTACGACTACCGGGAAGTGCGGGTCGCCCAAGCGATCATCGACAACGCGCGCCGGGTGTTTCTGGTTGCCGATCACAGCAAGCTCGCGCGCGGTGCGCCGGTGCGCATTGGTCACCTGAGCGATGTAGATACTTTTTTTACCGATGCCCCCCTCGCACCCGCATTGCGTCAGCAATGTGTGACGTGGGACACGGCGGTGGATGTCAGCGACCAACAGTCGGACTGACACCAGCCCAGACTTGCGGCCCAGCTGCAACGACTCCGAACCCAGAACTCCCGGGCTTGCCACGTGTGGCATCGGCCAGCTGTGCTGGTGTGTTTTGGGGGTTGGCGGGGCTTGTGCTTGACACTGGTACTGGCGATTGTGAACAATAACGAAAAATAGCGAACATTAACGAACATCATTGGCGCACACATGACGACTGAATCGAAGCCACTGGACCTTGCGATCATCGGCGGGGGAGTCAACGGGTGCGGCATTGCACGGGACGCGGCAGGGCGGGGTCTGTCGGTGTACTTGTGTGAGAAAGGCGATCTCGCCAGCGGGACGTCGTCGTCGAGCACGAAAATGATTCACGGCGGTTTGCGCTACCTCGAGCACTACGCTTTTCGGCTGGTACGCGAGTCACTGATCGAACGTGAGATTCTGTGGCGTGCTGCACCCCATATCGTTGAGCCCTTGCGCATCGTGTTGCCACACCATGCCGGGCTGCGTCCGGCATGGTTGATTCGGCTGGGATTGTGGCTGTACGACCACATAGGTGGCCGCAAACTGTTGCCTCCGACCGGCTCGGTGGACTTGGCGACCGACCCGATTGGCAGGCCACTTGTCGAGGGGTACACACGCGCCTTCGAATACTCTGATTGCTGGGTTGATGATGCCCGTCTGGTGGTGCTGAACGCGGTACATGCCGCGGAACTCGGTGCCGTGGTCGAGACGCGAACGGAGGCCACGTCGCTCGAGTGTCGAGACGGCCTCTGGCATCTGACGGTCAGGCGAGCGGACGGCAGTGAGCGTGTGGTGCGCGCGCGTGCGGTGGTGAATGCAGCGGGTCCCTGGGTAGCAGATGTGTTGCAGGGTGCGGCGTCCAGGGCGTCTGAATCGCGCGTTCGCCTTGTGCGTGGTAGTCACCTCGTGGTGCCGCGCCTGCATGATGATGACCGCGGATACCTGTTTCAGAACACCGATGGGCGCGTCATGTTCGTGTTGCCTTACGAGCAGGATTTCAGCCTGATTGGCACGACCGATATCGACCACGAAGGGGTGCCGGATGCAGTGTCGGTCAGCGACGAGGAAGTGCAGTACCTCTGTGATGCGGTCAGCGAATACCTGTCAGTGCCGGTGACACCCGGCGACGTGGTGCACCGTTTTTCGGGCTTGCGCCCGCTCTACGATGATGGCAGCTCCGCGGCACAGGAGGCGACGCGGGACTATGTCTTCGAACTCGATACCGACAGTGGTGCGCCGCTGCTCAGTATATTCGGGGGCAAGATCACAACCTATCGACGGCTTGCGCTAGAAGTGCTCGAGAAATTGTCTGCCCTAGTGCCGCACAGACAGCGTGGCTGGACACAGGATGTCGCCTTGCCCGGGGGGGATTTTCCGGTTCAGGGGCATGCGGACCTTGTGCGCAGCGTGTCGCGTCAGTGGCCATTCCTCGACGCGGCGCAGGCGGCACGGCTGGTTCGCAGCTACGGCACCCGTGTGCACCGGATTCTCGGCGGTGCACGCACGCTTGCCGACCTCGGTCAGCATTTCGGCCACGGCCTGTATCAGGTTGAGGTGGATTATCTTGTGGCCACCGAGTTTGCGGTCACCGCGGAAGACATTCTCTGGCGTCGAAGCAAGCTCGGACTGCGATTCGGCGCGCCCGAGTGTGAGCAGCTTTCCCGCTACTGTGCGTCGTTGTCTGATAGCGCTGCCGAGCCGGCGCGGCGCACGGGTTGACGGGAGCAGGTTGAAACCTGTTCTGCGGTAGACACTCGCGGTACCCTCTCGGTCGCCAGCCCCGGCGTCACTAAAACAACCGTCCACCAGGAGATAGCAATGGGCGCACTGCTGCTTGCCATTGATCAGGGAACCACCTCGACGCGCGCGATCGTGTTTGATGCCGAACTCAAGGCACGCGGCATCGGCCAGCAGGAGTTCCAACAGCACTTCCCCGAATCGGGCTGGGTCGAGCACGAACCTGAGGACCTCTGGAAGACCGTTCTCGACACCTGTAGCGAAGCCCTGGCAAGGGCGAGTGCAACCGCGGACGATGTGGCTGCGATCGGCATCACCAACCAGCGTGAGACGACGCTGATCTGGAACAAGCACACTGGAGTGCCCCTGCAGCGGGCGGTTGTCTGGCAAGACCGTCGGACGGCTGAGCGCTGTGCGCAGCTCAAGGCGGACGGTGCCGAGGCAGATGTCACCGATCGGTCGGGCCTGTTGCTTGACCCGTATTTTTCGGCGACCAAAGCCGGTTGGTTACTCGACTCGGTGCCGGGTGCACGCGCAGAAGCCGACAAGGGGAACCTGCTGTTCGGTACCGTTGATACCTACCTGATCTGGCGTTT